>CAZMDZ010000071.1:0-9090 GCA_964565175.1 uncultured Planctomycetales bacterium | reverse complement strand
GTTCTCGGGCGCGCAGTACACCTACCAAGAGCCTAGTGAGTGGCCAGAGCTGACGGCCATGGTCGAGAAGAATTTGGATGACATCATCAACCGTTTGGGTGGTTACGCCATCCCGCTGTTGTGGACCGCCGACTTCATGCTCGACAACGACGAAAACGGCAAAGACACTTATGTGCTGGGTGAGATCAACGCTTCGTGTGTGGGCTTCACCACTCACCTGGAGTTGGCTGAGCAGGTTGCCGACGAAGTCATCAGCCTGATCGAAGCCGAAGACATCGTCAACAAGCGCTGGCCTGCCTTCCGCATTGCCTAAATCGAGCTTCAGGCGACAAGTTTTCGTCGTCGGCTAGAATCGAAGGCCATGCTTCGGCCTTCACACATCACGCTCGCGGCGCTGGGGAGTTGGATCTTCCCAGCGCCGCTGCTCTGCTTGATGGCCACGCTTGCCCCAGCTCAGGTGGTGGAACGGATTAGCCTTGCAGCCGATGGTGGCGAAGCTGGGGATTACAGTTGGCATTGTGCGGTGTCCGCTGATGGCGGCGTGGTGGCTTTTCAATCCAATGCCGCAGACCTCGGGCCCGCCGACGGCAACAGCGCGCACGATATTTATCTGCGTGATTTGAGCGCCGCCGCAACCGAGCTGATTTCGGTTGGAGTGGGGGGTGCGGCCGGGAATGGAATCAGCGACTTCCCAGCCATTTCTGCCGACGGCAATCGAGTCGTGTTTTACTCCGACGCCAGCGATCAGTGGGGATGGCCCGTACATCGCTTTTGTTTCGTTGGCCGACAACCTGGTTGCGGGTGACAGCAATGGTTTGCCAGATGTCTTCGTGCGCGATCTGCAAAACGCAACCACTCACCTGGTCAGCATCAGCGCCACCGGCGTGCAAGCGAACGGCGCCAACTACACCCCGTCGCTTTCCCACGATGGTCGCTACTTGGCGTTTCGTTCCGCGGCCTCCAATTTGGTGGCCCATGACGCCAATGGCCAGCACGACATCATCTGGCGTGATTTGATCACTGAAGCGACCGAAATCGTCAGCCTGACCGACGGCGGATTGCCCGCCAATCATCGCAGTGACTATCCCAGTTTGTCCGCCAACGGTCAGCGCATAGCTTTTCGCTCCACCGCGGATAATTTGGTCGCTCACGACGCGAACCAACTGGCAGATATCTTTGTCCGTGATCGCCAGCTGGCCACCACCCGCCGCGCCAGTGTGCGCACGGCGCCGGGCGGTGGATTGGGCGGTTCTGGATCGACCGGCGTTGGCGCCAACGGCATGAATTTCGATCCAGTCATTTCAGCCAACGGGCGCTTCGTCGCGTTCCGTTCCGCCGCCAGCAACTTGGTGCGCGGCGACAGCAACGGCATGTACGACATATTCTGCCACGACCTGCACACCGGAATCACCGAGCGCATCAGCGTCGGCGATCGCCATCAGCAAGGCAATGGGGAAGGCTGGTACCCCTCGATCAACGCCGACGGCAGCGCGATTGCCTTTAAGTGTTATTCGAGCAATCTAGGTGTGCTGGATCAAAACGGTCATTCGGATATCTACCTGCGGCGACGTCGCGTGGTGCAAACGCCATAAGGCCATTGCGATGCGTTTGTGGGCGACTTGCGATGGGATGGAATGAATCCTTAACGATTCAACGAAGCCACCGCCGCCGCCAAATCTGGATCGCGACCATTCAAAACATCGGCGCGCGTCCATTGAACCGGCACGTCGATTTTCACCGGCACCCCTTCATTCATCCGCCCAATCAATCGCACATTCGGGTGCACATCGCGCAAACAACCGGCGACGTTATCCGCGGTACTAAAGGTCATTGAATCGACGATCACCGCCAGCGGTTTCCCCGCCATCGAGTGCTCCCCTTCAGGCGACGACGACCGATGTTTGCTAAAGCTGCCCCATCCGTTGTTGCGCAACGAAGAGAGCTGGAAGTAGGTGTAATCCTCCTCAACCAAGCGGTCGACCAAAAACTGGCCGAGCAAGTCCGTCCCCCCAGGGTTGCCGCGCAAATCCAAAACCAAGGCCCGCGCATCCTTGAGTTCGCCAATGATGCCATCGATTTGGGCATAAGAATCGGCCAGGATCGCGTCGCGCCCTTCGGCTGGACCGGGCCAACCGCTGTTAGGCGGCGGATTGAAATGGCCGGGACGGAAGTAGGCGATGCCATCCTCAAGCATGGTGTGATGGCGCTCGGGCGAGTAAAGCTCCACTTCTGCCGCTTTGTCGAATCGATAAGGGTGGGGGAAGCGGAGTTCGTGCTCCGAGCCGTCGGCTTGGAGGAATTTGAATTGTCGATCGGCGGCGGCGTCCCATTGAGCGAGGTGGGCGATGGCAAGGCGGCGCCGGGCTAAATCGGACGATGCATACACTTGATGTTCAGCGTCTGCGATCCAATCTTCGATCGATCGGCCGTCGACGGTGAGAAGGATGTCGCCAACTTTCACATCTGCCACTCCGTCAGCCACGCTGCTGACGAGGATGCCTTCGGTGACCTCGGTAAGTCGAAACGGCCAGCGTTGCTCGTGCACCGCAGTCGAAAATTCCAACTCTGGCGCTTGCAACCCCGGCCCAAGATCCGAGCCCAGAAACCATTTAGTGCCCAAAAACGTCGCCGCCCCAAAGAGCAAACAAGCAACCACAGTCCCTCCGTGGGCGCGCCAATCCTGAGATGAAGGCATGGTCGAGATTTTACGCCATGAGGCTTCGACCGGCTGCAAAGTTAGAATCGATTTGCACCTTTGAGGAACAAGAACTTAGCGTCGAGCAAATGGAAGTCCGCTGGAAGCGCGTCACTCAGGTCAATTGCGCTGAGTTCAGTCGTCGACCGTTGCCGTGGGTCGTGGCGGAAAGTTGTGAATCGCAGGGAGGAGTTCGGTCGGCGAGCGGAGCTGGGGATTCGACGTCCATTCTTGGCTACGCCTATGCCGATGTTTGGAAGCCCCGCACCGCCTATCGCAACTCGGTCGAAGTCACTATTTACCTTCACCCGCATGCCCTCGGCCGCGGCATCGGCCGACCGCTTTACCAAGCGCTGATCGACGAGCTGCAAAGCTGCGATTTACACTGCGCAATGGCCAGCATTTCCCTGCCCAACCCAGCGAGCGTCAAGCTGCACGAGGCACTCGGCTTCAGCAAAATTGGCCAAGCGCGCGAAATAGGTCGCAAGTTCGACCGCTGGGTGGACGTCGGATATTGGCAGCTTATGCTGTAGGCTTAGCCGTGAAGGTGAGAACTGGTTGCCAATAAGGGCGGGGGGAAGGAAAAAAGATTCACCGGTAAAACTCGGAAACTGCAATCATTTCACGCGTCGCGAGGACGTCAGCAGTTGGCTATGGTGGGTTTCCGATCTTCATGAACGCCAAACCAACCCTGCTCCAAACGGGAACCGCCGCGCTGCTCGCCGGTTTCCTTTTCGCCCGCTGCCACGCTCCCAACGCCGAGCCCGATCTGCGCCTGCGCTTAGGCAGTGAGGTTCAAGAATACGCTTGGGACACCGGCTGGCTGAAGATGCCCGACGGCCTGCCGATCGGCAATACTCACGGCGGCATTGCCGAGGGTAGCGACGGCCTGATTTACATCAGCACCGATAGTCAACACGCCATTTTGGTGTGCGAGCCCGACGGCACCGTGATCAACCACTGGGGCGAAGAAATCGCCGGCGGAGTGCATTCGATTTGCCTGACCGTAGAGGACGGGGTTGAGTATCTCTACCTGCCGCACCATTCCCAGCGCAAGGTGTTCAAGTACACCACCAGCGGCGAGCGCGTGTGGGAGATGGGTTTTCCGGCCGAATCCAATCTCTACCCAGATCCCAATCGCTTCCACCCAACTGGCGTCGCCGTGCGCCCCGATGGCTGCTTTTACGTCGCCGATGGATATGGCTTGGGCTACATCCACTTTTACAACGCCGACGGCAAGTACCAGAGCAGTTTTGGTGGGGGCGGCAAGGAGCCGGGCAAGTTCACCACGCCCCATGGATTGATGTGGGATGAATACCACGATCAATCCCGTCTCGTCGTCGCCGACCGCGAAAACGGCCGCATTCAATTCCTCCACGCCGACGGCAGCTTTGACCGCCTGATCGACGGCCACTTTCGTCGACCGTGTTCGGTGCAGCGTCACGGTGATGAGCTGCTAGTTTCGGACCTGGCGGGGCGCGTCACCGTGGTCAATGAAAAGGCTGGCTATGTGCAGCAACTCGGCGATCAACCCAACCCCGATTTGCGCGCCCGCAACGGCATTCCCGCTGAAAAATGGGCCGAAGGTGAATTTCTTTCGCCCCACTTTGCCGCCTTCGATTCCAACGGCAACATTTACGTGCAAGACTGGAACTTCCTCGGCCGGATCACACGCTTAGAGCGCCTCCAATAACTCCATGCAAATCCCCCTCAAACCCCTGCTTGCAGCGTTGCTCACAGCCACTGGCCTGGTGCCGCTGGCGGCAGCGCAACAGGCCGACGTCGAACCGGTTGACTTCAACCGCGAAATCCGGCCGATCCTCTCGGATAACTGCTTCTTGTGCCACGGCTTCGACCACAGCACGCGCGAGGCCGATCTACGCTTGGATATCCGCGAAGGCGCGTTGGCCGATTTAGGCGGTTATTCCGCTGTGGTGCCGGGCGATCTCGAAGACAGCGAACTTTGGTTCCGGATCAATAGCGATCGCAAAAAGGAAGTCATGCCGCCGCCGAAGACCGGCAAGGTGTTGACCGCCGAACAGAAGGATCTGCTGCGGCGATGGATAGAGGGCGGTGCCGAGTACACCGCGCATTGGGCTTTTGTTCCGCCGAAGGAAATGGATTCACCCGCGCGCACCGCGGTGTCGGCCAATCAAAAGGTGTGGCAGCGCGCAAACGGCATTGATGGCTTCATCCAAACGCGTTTGGAAGAGGCTGGCTTGCGTCCCGCGCCCACTGCAGACAAGCAAACGCTCATCCGTCGCGTCACCCTCGACTTAACTGGTCTGCCGCCTACTCCCAAAGAGGTTTCGGATTATCTCGCCGACCGACGGCCGGGTGCCTACCAACGAGTGGTCGATCGCCTGCTGTCGTCGCCGGCACACGCCGAGCACATGGCTCGCCACTGGCTCGACGCCGCCCGCTATGGCGACACACACGGCTTGCACTTAGACAACTATCGCAGCATGTACCGCTATCGCGATTGGTTGATCGATGCTTACCAGAAAAACTTGCCGTACGATCAATTTGTCACCGAGCAACTGGCGGGTGACTTGATGCCGAATCCAACTTTGGAGCAGAAGTTGGCCACTGGCTTTGTCCGTTGCAACGCGACGTCGGCAGAAGGCGGCATGATTGCGGAGGAGTTTTTAGCCAAGTACGCGATGGATCGCGTCGACACTTTTGGCACCGTGTTTTTGGGGATGAGCATTGCTTGTGCGCAATGTCACGATCACAAGTTCGACCCGGTGACTCAAGACGAGTACTACCAGTTGTTCGCCTTCTTCAATAACATTGCGGAAAAGGCGAGTGACGAAAACATCGATGCGCCGCCGCCGGTGGTGCGCGCGCCCTACCCCGAGCAGCAGGTGCGTTTGGCGGTAATGGAGCAGCAAGTCGCGGATCAGCGAGCTGTTTTGGAAGCGCCTATGCCCGAGGTCGACGCCAAGCAAAAACTTTGGCAAGCGGAACAACTGAGCAAGGTTCAGGGCGATTGGTATGTGCCGAACAACTTGGAACTCAGTAGCAAAAATGGCACCGATCTGGTGGCGTTGGAGGATGGTTTTGTCCTCGCTCAAGGCAAAAGTCCGGACAAAGAAGTGTTCGAGGTGGTTGCTCCCTTGCCGGCTGGCGCCTGGTCCGGTTTGCGCTTGGAGGTGGAGCCAGATTCCTCCACTCCGGCAAAAGGAGTGGGGCGCGCGACGAACAGCAACATTGTGTTGTCGGGGGTGGAAGCCGAAGTGCAATACCCGGGCAGCGACGAGTTTCATCCGGTGAAGTTGGCGCAAGCGATTGCGGATCATCAACAAGAGAAATTTGGCACTGCAGGCGTCTTGGATGACAACGCCGCAACTGGGTGGGCGCTGTTACCGCAAGCGGCGAAACGTCACACTTTGCTGCTGCAGCCGACGCGCGCCTTGCAAGCACCAAAAGGATTGAAGTTGAAGTTGCGCTTGCGTTTTGAAAGCGTGCACAAGCAGCACGTGATTGGCAAATTCCGATTGGCTGCAACCAGCAGCGCCAGTTACGAGCCGCTGATCGCAAGCCCGTGGCAGGAGTCGCCGTTCTACGCCGCTGATTCTGGGGCCAAGGCTTACCAGACCGCGTTTGCCCCTCAGCTCTACGCCGACGAGGTCGAATGGAAGGAAATGCCGGCTTACGAAGACGGCAAGGTGCACAACTTGAAGGGCGGTGTCGGTGCGACTTACTTGCGCCGTCAGTTGACTTCGCCCGGAGAGCGCGACGCGGTGCTTTCGGTGGGGAGCGATGATGCCATTCAGATTTGGTTGAATGGTGAGCTGGTTTTAGAGCGCGACGTGCAGCGTGCGGTGGCGGCCGACCAGGATCAGGTGAACTTGCGCTTGAAGGCGGGCGTCAACCAGTTGATGTACAAGGTCACGAACTACGGCGGCGGCTTTGGTTTTTACTACCGCATGCTCAAGGATGACCCGGGCGGCTTGCCCGTTGCGGTGATGCAGCAGCTGGCTCACGCCAACGACACCACCGCCCCGCTTGACGCGGCCGCCCAACTTGAATTGCGCAATTACTTCCGTCGCCATTACTCGCCGGAATGGAAGGAACGCGATGTGGAACTGCAAGCGTTGCTGGCCAAGGTCGACCTGCTCAATGCTGAAATTCCAATGAGCTTGATCGCGCAGGAGCGTAAAGATCGTCGGCCTGCTCGATTGCTGAATCGCGGCCAATACGATGACCCCGGTCACGAAGTCCAACCTGGCACTCCCGGCATGTTCCCGCCAATGGTGGTGTCGGCGCCGATCAATGCTTCGGCAATAACGGCCGAAAACGACGCCCGTCCGATCGCCTCGCGCCTGGATTTGGCCAATTGGTTGTTCCGCGACGATCATCCGCTGACCGCGCGGGTACAAGCCAACCGCTTGTGGCAGATGGTGTTTGGCGTCGGCCTGGTGAGCACCATTGGTGACTTTGGGGCGCAAGGAGATTGGCCATCTCACCCCAAGTTGTTGGATTGGTTGGCGATGGAGTTCCAGCAATCGGGTTGGGATCAGCGCCAACTGTTGCGCTTGATGGTGACGTCGGCGACCTATATGCAGGACTCCGGTTGGAGCGATGCCAAAGCCGAAGTGGATTCGGCCAACCGTTTGCTTGCCCGCGGCCCGCGCTTCCGCCTCGATGCCGAAGTGATTCGCGATTCCGCTTTGGCGGCAAGTGGGTTGCTGGTCGACAAGGTTGGCGGCCCAAGTGTTAAGCCGTATCAACCTGACGGCTTGTGGAAAGCGGTTGGTTACACCCGCAGCAACACTGCCAACTTCACCCGCGATAAGGGCGACGGACTTTATCGACGCAGCATGTACACCTTCTGGAAACGCACTTCGCCGCCGCCGACGATGAGTTTGTTCGATGCGCCCACGCGTGAGTCGTGCATCGTGCAACGCGAGCGCACCAACACTCCGTTGCAAGCGTTGGCACTGTGGAACGATACTCAGTTTGTTGAGGCGGCGCGAGTCATGGCAAGCGGCATGATGAAATCCGAAGCGCCATTTGCATACGCTTACCAGCGCTTGCTTGCACGGCAACCTCGGGCAGCCGAGGTGGAAGTTTTGAAGGAGTTGCTTTCCCGGCAGCTGCATGTTTTTGCCAACGACCCAGAAGGGGCAAATGCCTTGTTAATGGTTGGCGAAAAGGAAGTGGATGCAGGAATCAATGCGGTCGAATTGGCGGCTTGGACTAGCGTCGCCAGTGTGATCTTGAACTTGGATGAAGCGGTGACTCGCTTGTAGGAACGGAGAAGAATGATGAACAAAACGAATTCCCACAACGAACAGCCAGCCAAGCAAATGGACCGTCGCGATTTCTTGCGCAGTAGTGGCGGCTTGCTCGCCAGCTCGGCGATGGCGTCGATGCTTCCCAGTAACTTGTTCGGCGCCACCGCAGCCACCCGCGGAGCCAAAGCCAAACGCGTGATCCACCTGTTTATGGCAGGCGGTTTTTCGCAATTGGACACTTTTGATTACAAGCCGGGGTTGGCCGATCGATTTGATCAAGACTTGCCCGATTCGATTCGCAAAGGGCAGCGCATTACGACGATGACGTCGGGCCAGGATCGGCTGCCGGTGGCGCCGTCGACGTTTAAGTTCAGCCAAGCTGGTCAAAGCGGTGCTTGGATTAGTGAGCTCTTGCCGCACACCGCGGGCGTCGCCGACAAGATTGCGATTGTCAAAAGTGTGCACACTGAGGCCATCAACCACGATCCAGCAATCACTTTCACGCTATCTGGCAATCAACTGCCCGGGCGGCCAAGTTTAGGTGCGTGGATGTCCTACGGCATGCCGTCACAGAATCCAAACTTGCCTAGTTTCGTCGTCATGACGCCGACGTGGACCGGTCGTCAAGAAGCGCAAGCTTTGTACAGCCGCTTGTGGGGAACGGGGTTTTTGCCGAGTGAGTACCAGGGTGTTGCCTTGCGCGCCCAGGGCGATCCGATTTTGTACTTGTCGGACCCACCCGGCGTCGACCGCGATTCGCGGCGCGCGATGTTAGACAGCTTGAACAAGTTGAATGAGCAACGCTTGAAGCAGGACGGTGATCCGGAAATTCAAGCGCGGATCGCTCAATATGAAATGGCTTACCGGATGCAGACCTCCGTGCCGGAATTGACCGACATTTCCGACGAACCGCAGCACGTGCTCGATTTGTACGGTCCCGAAGTCAAGACTCCGGGAACTTTCGCCCATTCATGCTTGTTGGCACGGCGCATGGCCGAGCGCGGCGTGATGTGCATTCAAACTTTCATCCGAGGCTGGGACCATCACTTCGCTTTGCCATCGACGATTCGCCGTAGCTGCAAAGACATCGACCAGCCATGTGCCGGTTTGATTTTGGATTTGGAACAGCGTGGAATGTTGGATGAAACGCTG
>CAZMDZ010000070.1:0-13325 GCA_964565175.1 uncultured Planctomycetales bacterium | reverse complement strand
AAGGCCGCTAAGAAGAAAGCCACCAAAAAGAAGGCTACGCGCAAGAAGGCCACCAAGAAAAAGGCGGCTAAGCGCAAAGTCATGCGCCGGCGCTAGTCGATGCTGAGTGGCTACTTTGGATAATCCAGTTGAACTGGATCCACGGCCCCTGGGCATAATGCTCCGGGGCCCTGTTTCTTTCCCCCGATCCCCACATCTCCCCCCACAACCACACATCGGCATGAACAAGCGCGAACTCATCGATTTCGTCTGCGCCAACCTGGAAACTACCAAGACAGGCGCTGAAGAAACCGTCAACACCGTCCTCCGGGGCATTCAACACGGCATTTCTGAAGATGGCGTTGTCTCGGTCGCAGGCTTCGGTACTTGGAGCACCCGCGAGCGTGCTGCTCGTCAGGGCCGCAACCCACAGACTGGCGCTCCGATTCAAATCGCTGCCAGCCGCACCGTCGGCTTCAAGCCTGCTAAGGCTTGGAAAGACGACATGAACTAGCGGCCCGGTAGGGCGGACGACAGGGTCGTCAATCACTAACGACGCTTTCGAGACGATTCACTTCGGCTTCGATCGCGTCGTTATCTATTTTCTGGAACATAACCTGGGCTTCCCCGGTGGCGAGGCCGGAGGCTAATGACGCAGGGCTTTGCTCGGCGCTTTCTTCGCCCCAGCGTTGAGCTTTGCTTGCAGGCGCAATCGCTTCGCCTAGCATCACTCGTAACTCTCCTGCCGACGTTGGGCAGATCGGTGCCATCCGACGGCTGAGTAGTTCCAGGTAAGCCAAGCAGCGTTCCAATGTGTTGCGGCAAGCGAGCTGATCAGCAGCGTCTTCAGACTTGATCAGCTTCCACGGCGCCATGGCGTCGAAGAACTGGTTCAGCGAGTCGCAAGCGCCCATCAGTTCCTTGGCCGCCGCTTTGAACTCATACTTGCGGATGCGCTCACCGATGGCGGCGAAGGAGGCGTCGGCTGCTTTGAGTTGCGGGTGATCATTCAAGCCGCCATCTGATTCCGGCACACAGCCGTCGAAACGCTTAGCGTTGAACTTAATGACGCGGCTGGCGAAGTTGCCCAGCTTGTCAGCAAGCAGGGAATTGTTGGCGTTTTGGAAACCTTCCCAGGTGAATTCGGCGTCGGCGGTTTCCGGGGCACTCAGCAGCAGGTAAAAACGGGCGGCGTCGGCGCGGTACTTTTCGAAAAAGTCTTCGGTGTCGATATACCACCCCGAGGAGGTGTTGAACTTGCGGCCTTGCAATTTGTAGAACTCGTTTGCTGGCACGTTGTGCGGTAAAGCAAACGATTTGTTGTTCCATTCTTTACCTTGGCCAAGCAACATCGAAGGGAAGACGACGACATGGAAGGCGATGTTGTCTTTGCCGATGAAGTGGACCAACTGGGTGTCTTCGCTTTGCCACCAATCGGACCAGGCATCGATGTTGCCTTGTTGCTCCGCCCATTCCATGGTTGCCGAGATGTAACCGATAGGGGCGTCAAACCAAACGTAGAGCACCTTTCCCTCGGCGCCGTCGAGTTCTTCCGGAACGGGTACACCCCACGGCAGGTCGCGCGTGATCGGACGTGCTTGAAGGTCTTTGAGCATGGCTTGCACGTAGCCATTTACGTTCGGCTTCCATGGACCATGAGGGCGGCTGGAGTCGGTGCCCTGGTACCACGATTCGAGACCCTCCGCCTGCAATTTGGGCAAGTCGATGTACCAATGTTTGGTCTTCTTGAGCACCGGAACCGACCCGTCCAGGGTGCAAGTGGGAGAGGTCAATTCAAGTGCCTCTACCCAAGTCCCGCATTTCGGGCATTCATCGCCGCGGGCTTTTTCGAAACTGCATTGAGGGCAGATGCCTTCGACGTACCGGTCCGGCAAAAAGCGCCCCAGGCTTTCGGCGTACCACTGCTCCTCGGTGCGGTCGAAAACGAAGCCGCGTTCCAACAAGGTGCGAAAAAATTGACGTGAGGCGCTGGCGTGATGGGGGCAGCGAGCGGTGCCGGACCAGATGTCAAAAGAGATGCCAAGTCGGTCGAAGAGGCGCTTGATTTCGCCATGCCAACGGTCGACATATTCGCGGTAGCTGACCCCTTCCTGCTCGGCCTTCAAAGTGATGGCTACACCGTGCTCGTCGGAGCCACAAACATACAAAACCTCCTCGCCAGCCATGCGGAGGTAACGTGCGTATACATCAGCAGGTAGGTACGCCCCGGCGACGTGGCCGAAATGAATCGGACCATTGGCATAGGGCAATGCAGAGGTTATGAGGTGCCGAGGCATGGGTCGATAGAATAGGCCCGCGCCAGGGCCCCGTCTCGCCCTTGCATCCCCTAATCGAAAGCATCATGGCACTAGCTACCGCCACCATCCCGTTCGAAGAACTGGATTTCTACAACTTCTCCGAGCTGCTCAGCGAAGAGGAAATCATGGTCCGTGACCAGGTCCGCGCCTTTGTCGACGAGAAAATCATGCCGTCGGTCGCTGCGCACTGGGAAGCCGGAACTTTCCCGAACGAGATCATTCCTGACCTAGGCGAAATGGGCCTGCTGGGTGTCACAGTTGACCCCAAGTACGGCGGCGCCGGTATGAACTCGGTCGCCTACGGCCTGATCTGCAGCGAAATTGAACGCGCAGACTCCGGTATCCGTTCCTTTACCAGCGTGCAGTCCTCGCTGGTCATGTACCCGATCGAAGCCTTCGGTTCCGAAGAGCAGAAAACCAAGTGGCTGCCGCCGCTGGCAACCGGTGAAAAGATCGGTTGTTTTGGTTTGACCGAGCCAGATTTTGGTTCCGACCCGGGTGGCATGCGCACTCGCTGCCGTCGCGATGGCGACGACTGGATTCTCCACGGCCAGAAAATGTGGATCACCAACGGCACCGTCGCCGACGTTTCCATCGTTTGGGCGCGTGACGAAGACAACAAGGTGCAAGGCTTCCTGGTCGAAAAGGAGCGTGAAGGCTTCAGCGCACCGGAACAAAAGCACAAGTGGTCGCTGCGTTGCTCGGTGACTTCTGAATTGGTATGCGACGAAGTGCGCGTACCCGAGGCCAACCGCATGCCTGGCGTGCAAGGTCTCAAGTCGGCTTTGATGTGCTTGACCCAAGCTCGCTACGGCATTGCTTGGGGTGCGATCGGCGCCGCCCAATCATGCTTTGACGAAGCCCGGCGCTACTGCCTGGATCGTCAGATTTTCGACAAGCCTCTGGCTGGCTATCAGCTGACTCAAAAGAAGCTGGCCGAAATGGCAACCGAAATCACCAAGGCGCAGCTCCTTTGCTGGAAGCTGGGCCGCATGAAAGACGCCGGCACGATGAAGCCGCACCACGTTTCGATGGCCAAGCGCAATAACGTCGCCATGGCTTTGGATATCGCACGTGAATGCCGCAGCCTGCTCGGCGCCAACGGAATCACTTTGGAGTTCCAGGCTGGCCGCCACGCCTGCAACCTGGAAACAGTGATTACCTACGAGGGTACCCATGAAATCCACACGCTGGTTCTAGGCCAAGCCGTGACCGGCATCCCTGCCTACCGTGGTTAGGCAACCGAATAACCCCATACTCCCGTGACAACCCAAGCTTTTCGCTGGATGATGACGGAACCGGACCGGCCTCTGGTCCGTGAGGACTTCGTCCTGTCTTCGCCGGCACCCAATGAGGTGACTGTGCGCGTGGTCGGTTGTGGCGTTTGCCACACCGACCTTGGCTTTTTAACCGGTGGTGTACGCACCAACCATGAACTTCCTTTAGCTCTCGGACACGAGATCTCGGGCGAAGTTGTGGAAGCTGGTGAAGGAGCTGAACATTGGCTGAACAAACCAGTCGTCGTTCCGGCGGTATTGCCGTGCGGTGAATGCGATTTTTGCAAGGCCGAACGTGAGTGCGCTTGTCGCAATCAATTGATGCCCGGCAACGACTTCCATGGCGGTTTTGGTTCGCACATTACCTTGCCCGCCAAGTGGTTGGTCGACGCCGACAATTTGCCGCCCGAGCTTTCGCTCGCCGACGTTTCGGTTTTGGCTGACGCCATTTCCACTCCTTACCAAGCCGCGGTGCGCGCCAATATCAAAGAGGGTGATTACGTCATCATCGTTGGTTCCGGTGGCATTGGCTCTTTTGGCATCCAAATCGCCAAGGCGATGGGTGCAACGGTGATGGCAATCGACATCGATGCCGAAAAGTTGGCCCGCGCTTCTGAGTTTGGCGCCGACGTCACCATCAATACTCGCAAGATGAAGCCGGGCGAAGCACGCAAGGCTGTCAAGGCGCGGGTCAAGGAACTGGGGTGGCCGTTGTTTGGCCACAAGGTTCTGGAAATGAGTGGCACCCCGGTCGGTCAAGAGCTGGCGTGGGGTTTGATGAGCTTTGCTGGCACCGTCGGCATTGTTGGTTTCTGCTTGGATCGCATTCCGGTTCGACTCAGCAACCTGATGGCTTTTGACGCTGACGCTTTTGGTAACTGGGGCTGCCGTCCGCAGCTTTATGGGCCGGCGTTGGATTTGGTCCGCCAAGGCAAAGTCAAGGTCAAGCCATTCGTGCGTCATTTCCCAATGGACTCCATTAACGACGTTTTGGAAGACGTCGAAAACCACAAGATTTCTGAACGGCCGATTTTGGTGCCGTAACTGCGATGACCATGACCACCTCTCAGCACGATTTCTACGATCACGAACTTGCTCCCGGCACTGAGTACCAGGACATCAAGTATGAATTGAAGCCATTGCTCGGCCCCGAAGGCGAGCAAGTCGACGGTTTGTTCAATGCTTGGATCTGGCTGGACAACCCACGCCAGTACAACAGTTACACCACTCGTGCCCTGTGCGAATTGATTCTCGCGCTGCGCCAGGCTTCCAATGATGGCAGCGTGGTGGCGGTGGTCTTCACCGCAGTTGGCGACAAGGCTTTCTGCACCGGTGGCAACACCGCCGAGTACAGCGAGCATTACACCGGCCGTCCGGATGAATACCGCCGTTACATGCGTTTGTTCAACGACGCAGTTTCGGCTTTGATGGCATGCGATAAGCCGGTGATCAACCGGGTCAATGGCATGCGCATCGGTGGCGGTCAAGAAATTGGCATGGCTTGCGACTTCAGTGTTGCAGCCGACACCGCTCGTTTCGGCCAGGCCGGTCCCAAGCACGGATCGGCCCCGGTTGGCGGTTCGACTGACTTCCTGCCGCTCTACGTCGGTTGGGCGAAGGCTACCGCTTCTTGCACTCTTTGCGAAACTTGGACCGCCCACCAAGCATTGGACAATGGTTTGCTGAACGCCATCGCTCCAGTGTTGAAGGTCGACGGCAATTTCATTGCCAACCCGCTGGTGCACATCACCGCGGTTTACGATGAATACGGTCGCCCGTTGTGGGGCTCGATGAAGTCTGGCGACGAGTTGGTCGCTGGCAAAGAGTTGATGAAATCGGCCGAGGTCGATCTCAGCATGCTTGACGCCGAGGTCGAAATGTTTGCCTTCAAACTGGCCAATACGATGCCGGATTGCACCACCTACACGCTTGAAAATATGCGTCGTCATAAGCTGGCGCATTGGGACAAGAATCGTGAAGGCAACCGTGCTTGGCTGGCGCTGAACATGATGACCGAGGCGAAGGCTGGCTTCCGCACTTTCAATCGCGCCCCGCGCGCCGAACGCGAAGCAGACTTCCTCGAAATGCGTCGCGCATTGGCCGAAGGTGCTGTGTGGAACGATGAATTCATCGGCCGCTTTGCGCCTTATGCCAAGGACGAGGAGTAAGTCGATGACCACAACTACGCCAATTAAGCTGCAGACGTTTTTTGACGGTGCAGCCTTGTTGCTGGAGTTCGGTCCGGCACCGGCCAACATCGTTGACCGCGCGGCGATTGCAGCTTTGCGCGGCGCGCTGAAAGAGGCCGCCATTCGCCCTGAACTCAAAGTCGTCGTCATCCGTGGCGAAGGCAAGCACTTCAGCTATGGCGCCAGTGTGCCGGAGCACGTTCCGGGTGAAGTCGACAAGATGCTGCCCGAGTTTCATGCTCTGCTTGAAGAAATGAACCAGCCCGGTTTGCCACCTTTGATCGCCGAAGTGCGCGGTCGTTGTTTGGGTGGCGGGCTGGAAGTGGCCTTGGCATGCGACATGATTGCGGTCGAAGACGGCTCGATTCTGGGTTGTCCCGAGATCAAGTTGGGCGTTTTTCCGCCAGCTGGGTCGGCATTGCTGCCAGTACGTTTGCCTGCTGGGAAAGCGTCGATGATGTTGTTGGCCGGAGCCACGGTTACGGGCGCGGAAGCGCTGGACATGGGTTTGGCCGAACTCAAAGCAGACGACGTCAGCGGTTGGATCCAATCCAACTTGCTGTCTCTCTCCGCTGCGGCGATTCGTCAGACGCGGCAAGCCACGCGTTGGCCTTGGCGCGACGCTACCAAGCGCATTTTGCCGTTGTTGGAGCAGCAGTACCTGGGTGAATTAATGGCCACGCACGACGCGGTCGAAGGCATCCAATCTTTCCTGGAAAAGCGTAAGCCGGAGTGGAAAAACCAGTGAGCCATCGCGCTTTGGTAACCGGTGGTGCAGGCGGCATTGGCTCGGCAATCGTGCTTGAGTTGGCTCGCGCTGGCCACGAAGTTGTCTTCACTCATATGGGCCAAGCCGAAGAGGCAAAGGCGCTTGAACAGAAGGCCGCAGAGGAGGGGCTGAAGGTCGTTGCCGAAGAAAGCGACACCACCGACGCTCATTCCGTGGACGCTCTGCACCAAAAATGGGAACCGCTGACTTTGGTTCATTGCGCCGGCATCGCCCGCGATCGCATGATCTGGAAGCAGGCCCCAGTCGATTTTGATGCCGTGATGAGTGTGAACCTCAAAGGGGCTTGGTTGCAGATCCGTGCTGCAGCAAGGGCCATGCGAGAATACGGTTGGGGTCGAGTGATTTTGATTGGCTCGATCAACGGCACCCGCGGCAAGATGGGGCAAAGTGCCTATGCTTCAAGCAAGGCAGCTTTGCATGGTCTGGCACGCAGTACCGCTCGTGAGCTGGGCCGCTCCGGAGTTACCGTCAACGTGGTGGAACCCGGATGGGTCGACACGCCGATGACGATGTCCGTTCCTGCGGAATTCCGCGATGCCGCAACTGAAGAGACGATTACCGGCAACTTGTGCAAGCCACGAGATATCGCCTCGGCGGTGGGCTTTTTGGTTAGCAACGGAGGACGTCAAATTACAGGGCAAGTGCTGCGCGTCGATGGCGGTCAGTGCTTGGGCTAAGATTTCCTGAATCAACAGGGGCGGGCTTCGTTCCTGACGGCAAAGGCCAATCTTCAACGGCTGCTCGGCGATTCCGAGCAGCCGTTTTTGCTAGAGTGCGAACATGATTCGATTTGCGTCGATAATCAGTGCCTTAGCGTCAGCTTGGGTCTTGTGCTGCACCGCCACTCCCGCTGCGATTCCATCTCCCGTTGAGTGGTCCGTTCCACAAACCGGGCCAGCACCGCTGGAGTTGGCCGCGCCGATTGACCGATGGGACGAAGCCTTGCCCTTGGGGAACGGAATGCTGGGCGGCTTGTTGTGGGGGAGCGGCAATTCGATCTCCTTGTCCTTGGATCGCGGAGACCTATGGGATGAGCGAGTTCCAGAAACGCTGAAGCAACCCAATTGGACTTATCAAACCATCCAAGACCTTCAGGCCGAGGGCAATCAAGCCGAAATCAGTCGGCTCTTTGATCAACCCTATAACGAAAAAACGCCGACCAAATTGCCAGGTGGCCGCCTGCAGTTAAAACTGGCCCCCAGTCTGAAGGCCTCGGCTTTCCGCTTGGATTTGGCGAGCGCAGTTGCCACCGTCGATTTTGATACCCCAGGAGGTGACGGCACCTCGGCAACGGATGGAGTCACCAACGCTTCGGCTCGCCCTGCCAATCAGTTGCAGTGCTATTTCAGCGCCAACGAAGAAATTGCCATGCTGCGGATGCCAGCGGGGGGTGCCGAAGTCGAAATCATTCGGCCAAAGGGTCTCGATCAACTTGGCTACGATCCGGCACAATTCGGGCAGCGTCGGCACAAGTTAGGCGACGACGAGCAAGCATTGGTGGTCGACCTTTGGTGGATGCATCAGCAGGCCGCAGAAGGTTTGGAATACGCAATCATCGTCGGCCGCAAGGAGGTGGATGGTGCCGTGGAGATGGCCGTCACCATCGCCAGCAACGGAGACGGTGGCGAGCCGTTGCACGATGGACGGCTACGGGTTATCGCCGCCTTGGAGCGCGGCTTTGCGGCGCAGCTTCCCAGCCATTTGAAATGGTGGCAAGATTTCTGGGCGGTCTCCAGCGTGCAACTGCCTGAACCGCAAATCCAAAAGCATTACGACCTAGTCAAGTACTACTACGGAGCCGCCTCCAGAAGCGGTGCCCCGCCAATGCCGTTGCAAGGTGTTTGGACTCGCGACGACGGCAACCTGCCGCCATGGAAGGGCGACTTCCATAACGACCTGAATACTCAGATGACCTATCTGGCCTACCACGCGGCTGGATTGACCGGGGCCGGGCAGAGTTTTTTGGATTACCAATGGAAGCTGTTGCCCCAGTACCGCAAGTTCGCGGCTGACTTTTACGGCGTAGAGGGTGCCGTCGTTCCAGGCGTGGCGACTTTGAAGGGCCAGGCGATGGGCGGTTGGTGCCAGTACTCGCTTTCGCCAATCCAGGGACTTTGGGTCGGCCATTCGTTTTACCTGCACTGGCGATACACCCAAGATTTAGCTTTTTTGGAGCAGCGCGCTTACCCGTGGATGCGTGAGATCGGCCTGGCGGTTGCTCAATTACTCGAAGAAAAGGATGGTCTGCTTTATTTACCATTATCCTCTTCTCCGGAAATTCATAACAACTCGCTCCAAGCCTGGTTAAAGCCTAATTCCAACTACGATTTGGACTTGATGCGATGGGGATTTGCCGCTCTCGCGGAAATGGCCGACGAACTGAAGCTGCGAGGGGACCGTAGTTATTGGCAAGACCTGCTCGCTCGTCTGGAAAAACCGCACGTCGACGACCAGCAAGTGTTGATGTTCTCCTCAGACGAGTCTTTCACTCAATCCCATCGCCATCATTCGCACTTGATGTCGATTCATCCACTTGGCTTGCTCCATCCCGAGCAAAGTCGTTTTGCCAACCAGGTCGTGTCGAGTTCGCTGGCGCGTACCGAAGAGCTGGGGACCCAAGCATGGGTTGGCTATAGCTTCTCTTGGTATGCCTGCATGTTGGCTAGAGTCGGTCAAGCGGAACAGGCGTTGCGGTATCTTCGCGACTATGAGCGCGCCTTTATCTTGCGCAATGGCTTCCACGTCAACGGCGACCAGATTGGCGCCGGCTTATCTGGCTTTCGTTATCGCCCATTTACTCTCGAAGGCAACTTTTTGGCGATGCAAGCGGTGCATGAAATGCTGTTGCAGTCGTGGGGGAGCTGGTTACGAGTTTTCCCGGCCACGGCGTTGGAGTGGAAGGATGTGTCCTTTGAAAAACTGCGCGCCGAGGGCGGTTATTTGGTGTCGGCTCGACGCCTTGCCGGTCGTGCGGTTTGGGTTCAAATCACAGCAACGGTTGCTGGCACGGTTCGCTTGAAGGATCCGTTCAAAAAGCTGCGGACGACGTCAAACCGGCCGGTTCAAAGGGTCGGGACCGATTATCAGTGCTACTTGGAGAAAGGGCAGACCTTGGAATTGAGTTTGGTACCCAATCAAGACGGCCTGCGTCACTAGGAAGCCTTTCGATCGACAGAGTTTGCTTAGCTCAAAACGCTGGAGTCAGCGAACCAAGCGTAGACTCCAATCACCAGAACGACCAACGTCCCGCCTACCCAGCGAGCGTGGCGCCACGGTTGCAGGTCGACGGCTTGGCTTTGTTTCTGTTGCCAAGCATGGGCGGTAGGGGCAGCAGCGCGAATGACCAGCATGAGAATGACTAAGGCGAGGAATACTGCGCCCAGGAAATGGAATTCATGGATGGCGTCGACATGTTTGGCCAGAGCCGGAACAAAGTATCCGGTTGGAATGGCGATGACGCCCACGGTCAATGCGGAATTGGCGGCTAGGGCGGGCAAACGTTTGGAAAACATACCGACCAAGACGACGGCAAAAATGGGGATGAAATACATGCCGTTCATTTTTTGCAGATAGCCGAAGATGCTCTCTTGACCGGCGAGCATCGGTGCGATCATCATCGCGCTGAGAGCGATGATGGCAGCGAAGAATTTGCCATTGCGGATGACGTCGGCGTCTTGGGCTTGGGGGCGGAGGACTTTTTTATAGACGCCAAGGCTGAAGAGGGTGGCCGTCGAATTCAGGGCGGAGTTGAAGGAACTCAGGATGGCGCCGACTAAGGCGGCGGCGAAAAAACCAATCAGCGGAGCGGGCAGCACGTTGCGGACTAAAGTGCCGTAAGCATGATCGGGGGCGATGGCTGAAGCTTCTTGGGTGCCATACAAGTGGAATGCAATGATGCCGGGCAGAACCAAAATCAATGGGCCGAACACTTTCAGGCCGCCAGCCAGCAAAACTCCGCGCTGTCCCTCGGCCAAAGAACTGGCGCCGAAGGTGCGCTGAATGATCTGTTGATTGGTGCACCAATAAAACAAGTTGAGCAACAAAACCCCGCTGAATAAGGTTGAAAATGGAACCGAGTTGTCGGCGCCGCCCAGCGAATTGAAGTGTTGAGGTTGCTCCGCGCGTAGTTCCTGCAGTCCACCAAGGACGTTGCCGTCGCCCACTGCGGATAATCCCCACCAAGTGATCATTAGGCCGCCGACCAACAGTCCAAAACCATTGAGGGTGTCGGAGACTGCAACGGTGCGTAAGCCTCCAAAAATGGCGTAAACCGAGCCGAGCAAGCCAATCAACCAAACCGTCATCCACAGCAAAGCCGACTGGGATTCCACGCCAGTCAGTTCCTGTAAATTTAAGATCCCGATCAAACCGGTCGCGCCGGTATAGAGGATGATCGGCAGCAAAATCGCTGCATAGGCGACAATGAAAATAAAGCTGGTGATGGACCGAGTCGTTGCGTTGTAGCGATGCTCCAAATATTCAGGAATGGTGGCGATGCCTCCTTTGAGGTAGCGGGGTAAAAAGAACAGCGCCATCGCCACCAACGCCAAAGTGGCAATGACTTCCCATGCCATCACGCTGAGGCCGTCGCGGAAGGCTGCGCCATTTAAGCCGACTAACTGCTCGGTCGACAAGTTGGTCAACATCAGCGAACCAGCGATGTAACCACCGGTCAAGGTACGCCCAGCAAGGAAGTAACCCTCGGTGGAATCGCGACCGGCCTCGCGGGTTAACCTCCAACTGAGGAAACCTACGAGGCCGGTGAAAAAGACGAAAGTGAAGAGGGTCAGCTTGCGCTAGCCTCCAACTTCTTTTGCACTTCCAAGAACTGGAATTGCAGATCCGAGATGAACTTGTCCAAAGTCATGCGCTCGGCGTCGTCGAGGTTGCCTTCGGTCTTTTCGCGGATCATCATCAGGTCGTCGATGACTGATTGGCAAACTTGAAGGTTCGGCTCTGGCTTGTCCATGCCGGGGATTTCAAACAAGCCAAGGGCGTAAAAGCCTTGGGTGGCCAGTTTCTGGGCAAACAGGCGGAAGTCGCCGCCGGGAATTTTCTGCTCTTCACTCATGATTCTTTGGCGGTTACCGCCTCGGTTTCGGGTTGCTGATTATCGTTGTTCTCACCCGAAAAGGCGATAGCTGCGCCAATGAAATCGCGGAACAATGGGTGTGGGGCCAGCGGCTTGGATTTGAACTCGGGGTGGTATTGAGCGCCGATGTAAAACGGCCGGTCGCTCAGTTCAATCACTTCGATCAAACCGCGTGCTTCCCAAATGCCGGAGCAGGTCAAGCCTGCGCGTTCCAGCTGGCGCTTGTAGTCGTTATTGAACTCCCAGCGGTGGCGGTGGCGCTCCAGGACCATGTCGCGTCCGTAAATGTCGGCGGTCCGGGTGCCTTCGATGACGCGGCAGGGGTAAGCGCCCAAACGCATCGTTCCACCTTTGTCTTCGACGCCGGTTTGCTCGCGCATGAGGTCAATCACGGGAGCCTTGCAATTGGCGTCGACTTCGGAAGTGTGGGCGCCTTCGATGCCAGCGACATTGCGGGCATATTCAATCACCATCGCCTGCATGCCGAAGCAAATGCCGAACACGGGCACATCGTTCTCCCTGGCCCATTGAATCGCACGGATTTTGCCTTCCAAACCGCGCTCGCCAAAGCCACCTGGAACCAGCAGTCCACTGACACCAGCCAACTGTTCGGCAGGGTCATTTTCCAACAAATCCTCCGCCGCAATTTTGCGGAACTTCACCTTGTGGCTGTGGTGGATCGCGCCGTGGGAAAGCGCTTCGTAAATCGACTTGTAAGCGTCGTGCAATTCGATGTACTTGCCAACCACGGCAATTTCGACGATGCCGTCAGGTTGAGCAAAGCGACGTTGCAATTCCTTCCAATCGGAGAAATCCGCAATCGGTGTATCTTGCAAACCGAGGCAGCTGACCATGGCGTCGTCCAAACCTTCGCGGACCAAATCGAGGGGCACCTCGTAAATGGTGTGCGGCACGTCCATCTCCTGAATCACGTTCTCTTCCGGAACGTTGCAGAACATAGCGATCTTCTCGCCCATCTCCTTGGTCATAGGCCGCTCGCACCGGCAAACCAAAACATCGGGCTGAATGCCGATCTCGCGCATCTTGCGCACCGTCTCTTGAGTCGGCTTGGTCTTCATTTCCCCTGATGCCGACAGGTACGGCAGCAAAGTCAGGTGCACGTAACAAACATTGCCGCGCCCCAGCTTCAGGCCGAATTGGCGAATAGCCTCCAAGAACGGCAGTGACTCAATGTCTCCGGCAGTGCCACCAATCTCAACAATGGCGACGTCAATGCCGCGCTGCGCGCCCTGGCGTATAGCCTCTTGAATCTGGTTGGTGATGTGCGGGACCACCTGCACCGTTTTGCCCAGATATGCGCCGCGCCGTTCCTTGCGGATGACTTCGGAGTAAATCGAGCCGGTGGTGGCGTTGGAGTAGCGGTTAATCGCGGCATGCGAAAAGCGCTCGTAGTGCCCCAGGTCCAGGTCGGTTTCAGCGCCGTCTTCGGTGACGTAAACCTCGCCGTGTTCAAACGGCGACATGGTTCCGGGGTCGACGTTGATGTACGGATCAAGCTTCTGAATCGAAACTTTCAGACCACGTTTTTCAAGCAGGACGGCGATCGAGGCGGTGGTGATTCCTTTGCCAAGGGATGAAACCACTCCGCCGGTGACGAAGATGAATTTGGTCATTGCTGGGGGGGTATGGACCGGGTGTTGGAGGGGGGAGTTGTCCGAT
>CAZMDZ010000069.1:0-13469 GCA_964565175.1 uncultured Planctomycetales bacterium | reverse complement strand
GTCTTTTCTTCGACGCAGCGCACGCAGAATGCGGCCAAGTCGCGAGCGTCCACCCATTGCACCGGGTCGGTGGGGTTGCCTGGCGCCAGCACTTCACCACCGGCACGCACCCGCAGCGGCCAGTAGCTGAGGCGGTCGGTTGAATCCCGCGGTCCCACAATCAAGCCCGGCCGCACATTGGTCACGCGCCCCGGCATGGTGTCTTCGGCAGCGCGCTCGCACAGCACCTTGAGCGGACCATAGCTGGTATTGGTGATCTCCTCGACCACCTCTTCGCCCTCGTATTCCGCCGCCGCATCTTTTTCAGTCAGCCCTTTGATCGACAGATCCGGATATGCCGACACTGACGAAATCAGCACATATTGGCCGACGTTGTCCTTCAGCAGGTCAACCGCCGCCTGGGTCATTCGCGGAAAATATGAACTCGTGTCAATCACCGCATCCCACTTCCGATCCTTCAGCCCAGTCAAACCAGCGCCGACTTCGGGATCGCGGTCGCCGATGACATGCTCCAGCTCAGGAAAATGCCGGGGTTGCTTTTCCCGCGGTGGAACAACGTGATCTTGTGACCGCGCGCCTTGGCCGCCTCGACCAGGGCTGGCCCCAAAAAGCGCGTGCCGCCAAGAATCAGAAGGTTCAAACTCTTGGCGGCATGATCAGTAGTGGACTGTCGTAGGCTGGAGGGCGTTCCACCCACGGCCGGCGCCCCCAGGGCGATGCCAGCGGCAGCAGCGGAACGAAGGAAATTGCGTCGGTTCGAGTTCATTGAACTCTAACCTACTGCTCCGGCCCCCCAGCGTTTGTGAAACAGGTAGCCCCAACCTCCATCAAAACCACCACCGTGCTCGCCGCATTGGCGAGTTTCTGTGTGTTGGCCAGTTACTATCTGATTCGGCCCATCCGCGACGAAATCAGCGCCGAGTACCCGGACGACGTCGCCGAAATGTGGACCTACACGGCAATTTTGTCGTTGGTCGTAATGCCGATCTACTCCGCGCTGGCCTCGCGCAGCCGCGCAGGCAGCTTGGCACCGCGCGTGTACTTGGTGGTGGCCGTGGTTCTGGTGGCCTTCGCCGCCATTTTCGCCGCCAATCTCAGTGCCAACGCAGCTGTGCTCAACCAGTCGTTTTATGTGCTGAGCAGCTTGTATGCCATGTTCGTGGTTTCGGTGCTTTGGAGCACGCTGACGTCGACATTTTCAAGTGACGACAGTAAAAAGCACGCCGGGCGCGTGTTTGCAGCCGGAACGGTGGGTGGAATTACCGGGTCGGCGATGGTTGCACAAACCGCGGAGTACCTGGTCCCGGAAGTATTCCTGATTGGCGCCGCCATCTTGATCCTGCCGTCCGCTTGGGCACTGCGTAAATTGGCAATGCTTCGGGGCGACGCCGCAACCGCCGCCCCCTCCGCTACAAGCCAGGGCAATGAGCGCAAGGATGCCCCAATTTCAGAACGATTGGAAACCGGCTTCCAACGGCTGCTGAAATCACGCTACTTGCAAGGCATCAGCCTGTATCTGTTGCTCTTCGTCCTTGGCAGTAGCTTTCTTTATTACATTCAAAAAGACATTCTCAGCCAGATTCCGGACCGCGCCTACAGACGCGTGCTGCTCAGCCGCCTCGACCTCGCGGCGCAAACGCTGACTGTCATCACCCAGTTCTTATTCACCGCCCAAGTCATCCGCCGCTGGGGCATGGCGCTGACCTTGACCATCGTGCCCATCGTTTCCGTGATTGGCTTCACCAGTCTTTCGCTGGAACCCACGTTTTGGGTGTTCGCAGTCTTGATGGTGCTGCGCCGCGCAACCAACTATGCGCTGGCCAAGCCCGCCCGCGAAATCCTTTACACCGTGGTCAGCCCGCAAGAACGCTACCTCACCAAGCCATTGCTCGACGTCGGTCTCTACCGTTTCGGCGACCTGGCTTCGGCGTGGTTCTATGAGGGAGTGAAACTCGCGACGTCGGCTGGAACTGCCGGAATGGCGTTGCTGGCAGTGCCGTTCGGAGCGGCGGCAATTCCAGTTGGCCGCTGGTTAGGAAAGCAGCAGGAGAAGCTTGCTCAGCAAGAGCAGGCCGCGGAAGCGGAGCGGTTAGCTGAGGACCAATAGAAGCAGGGATAGCGAAATCGCACAGTTATTGGCTGATTCGGGCCGGAATGAAATTTGCTCGATTTCATGCTCATTCTTTTGACATGAAATTTAGTTCTCCCACAGTTTCCCTCGCCCTCCTTTGCTATTTCGCCAATTTTGCTGCCGCTCAAAACAGTGAGCCGGTTGGTGGTTGGTACCAGCCGATCTGGGAATCCGATAAAAAGCAATCTGCAACCGCGCCTGAAGTCATCGCCGATATCACCGGCGATGGATTCGAAGATTTGCTGATCGGCCCTTATCTGGTGGTGGGCGGTCTCACCATCCTCGACGGAAAAACGGGGGACTTCATTTCGCTAACGGATTACCCCAAAACACTAGATCCCTGGATCAGCGAGCCAACGCGCCATCTTCATCTAGGAAGTTGGAGAGAAGAGGTATACCTCCTTGGAGACATCGACGCAGATGGCTTCACGGAGTTTGGGATTTCTGTAGCACTTGAAAGCATT
Organism: uncultured Planctomycetales bacterium; assembly: GCA_964565175.1. Classification (GTDB taxonomy): domain Bacteria; phylum Planctomycetota; class UBA1135; order UBA1135; family UBA1135; genus JACNIZ01. The sequence goes on along the minus strand of CAZMDZ010000069.1, from coordinate 10,874 downwards.
TCGCACGCCAATTATTCGATGGGATTTGCAATCCTTGGCGAACGAACACTGACAGTTCCGCCAACAATTTCAGGCGGATCCCCTGCAATGGCGAAAATAAACATCCCTAAGGCGGCGAACTTTGAATTCAAGCTTTGGATGTCCACTAGGTTTGACCCAATGTCCGGCGAAACTCTTGATGGGTGGAAAACCCATCTCGCGCCAAGCCCGTTACTGGTCGCTAGTCGGAATAACCCTATCACGGGGTCATTGGATGCAAATGGGAAGGCCAGGGTTCGGCTACTCCCACCAACGGGCCTCATCTCGTCTGGGGATACGGTTTACTTCCGGGCTATTGTTCGCGACCCTAATGCCCCTCAGAAGGTTTACACACTCTCGTCCCTTGGCGAATCCAAGGTGCTGTAAGCAGAAGTAGATTAACCGATTGGGTTACAGCGCGGTGTTGACCAACTTGCAACGCAATGCGCCGTTGCGCAGGGAGATTTGATCCCAGTTGGCAAAACCCAACGCATGGGCCAGCCTGCGGTCGCCGGTCAGGATCGACGCGTGGTACCCGGCGCAGTCTTTGCGCAATTGCGCGCCGAAGCGGTGGTGCATGTCTTCGATTTGGGCCGGATCGCCCACGCGCAAACCATAGGGCAGGTTGCTGATCATCCAGCCGTTCCAACCGGCTTTGGCCTCGAAGTGGAAGGCGTCGCCGCGTTCGAAGTTGATCCAGTCAGACACGTGAGCGGCGGCGGCGTTGGCGATGGCACCTTCGATGTGTTCGCGATTGAGGTCGCGCCCCTCGAACTTCATCTTGCCGGCTTTGCGAATTTGCTGCATGCGTTTTTGCATGTAGCTCTTGAAGCCTGCGGCGTTGTGGTCAGCCCAGTTTTCGAAACCAAAGTCACGCCAGGCTCCCGGCGGAATGTTGGCGGCCATCATTGCCGCTTCGATCAGCAACGTGCCCGACCCGCAAAACAAATCGACCACCGGCGCGCGCTGATCCCAACCGGAATAAAGCAGCACTGCAGCGGCAAGCGTTTCGGCCAACGGCGCTCGACCCTGGTAAACCCGCCAACCGCGTTTGTGCAGTGAATCACCAGATGTGTCCACCGAAAGTGTGCAGCGGTCGCGCCAGATATGCGCATGGATACGCAAGTCCGCATTCTCCTTCGCCACCTTCGGCCGCCGCCCAGTTTGGGCACGAAAGCCGTCGACGACGCCATCTTTGACGCGTTGAGCCACGTACTGCGAATGATCCAACTCAGATTCCCGGCACTGGGCGTCGACGAAAAAGGTGCCGTCGGCGGCGAGGAATTGCGACCAGTCGACGCGGCGCACGTTTTTGTACAGCTGCATGTCGTCGTCTGCATCGAAGCGCGACAGGCGGCGCAAAACGCGAATGGCGGTGCGCATTTCGAAGTTGGCGCGCCACGCGTCTTTCATTGTGCCCTGGAAAAACACGCCGCCGACTTGGCGCTCGGCTTTGGGCAGCTTTAACGCCCGCGCCTCACGATGCAGCACCGGTTCGATTCCGGGCGCACAGGTGGCGAAGAAGGTGTGTTTTTGATTCACGGGCTACAAGCTGCGAAGTGGGTTGGCGACGGACTGGCCACGAGGCCACGAAATCATCGGGGGCTTAGCCGACGTCGGACGGGGAACCATACTGCAATCGGACCAAACGCGCATAAACGCCGTCTTGTTCCAGCAGTTGATCGTGGCTGCCCTGCTCGACGATTTCGCCTTTGTGGAAGACCAAAATGCGGTCGACGTCGCGCACCGTGCTCAGGCGGTGGGCGATGGCCAGCGAGGTGCGCCCTTCCATCAACTCGTGCACCGCTTCTTGCAGCACGATCTCGGTGTGGGAATCGACGTTGGACGTGGCTTCGTCGAGCACCAGCACACACGGCCCGGCAACCATGACGCGGGCGAAGGACAGCAGCTGCTTTTCGCCGGCGCTGAGGTTGCGGCCGCGCTCTTGCACCGGCTCATTCCAACCACCGGGGAAGCGCGCGATCATTTGATCCAGGTGCAAGCGTTTGCCTGCGGCAAGCACCTCAGCCTCGCCGACGTCGGGGTTGCCGAGCTGGATGTTTTCAATGATGTCGCCTTCGAACAAGAACACGTCTTGCGGCACCAAGCCAATGCGTCGGCGCAATTCAGCCAGGTCAAAATCGCGAATGTCTACGCCGTCGAGCAAGATGCGGCCGTCAGTCACGTCGTACAAGCGAGTCAGCAACTTCAGCACCGTGCTCTTGCCGGCACCGGTCGCCCCCACCAGCGCCACCTTGTCGCCAGGCGCGACGGTGAAGCTGACGTTTTTCAGCACCGGGAATTCCGGGTCGTAGCCAAAGCTGACGTTTTCGAAGGTGATTTCGCCCTGCACCCGAGTGGGCGCGTGCGGCTGGTCGGGCAGCGGTAGGTGGTCGTCGGCGTCGAGCAGGTCGAAGATGCGGTGACTGGCGGTCATCGCGTTTTGCAGCACCGTGTATTTGAGACTGAGTTCGTTCAGCGGGTGGAAGAACTTTTGCATGTAATCGACAAAAGCGACCAGCGCGCCGAGGGTCAAGGCGCCATTCCCTTCCGAAGCCATACCGCCGCCGTACCACAAAATGATGGCCACCGTGAAGGAAGACAGCAATTCCACCATCGTCGACAGCCAAGTCTCCCACTTCACCGACGCCAACTGCGCATCGCGCACACCGGCGTTGATCTCCTGATACCCCCCCACCATCTGCGCTTGGCGGTTGAACATTTGCACCACCGACATGCCGGAAATCTGCTCGTGCAAGTAAGCATTCATCGCCGACAGCTTGGCTCGCATCGCCACGTACGCTTTGCGCACCCGCAGCCGAATCACCGTCGTCACCAGCAGCAAAATCGGCACCACAATCAACGACACCAGCGTCAACTTCCAGCTGAGGTTGAACAAAATCACCAGGGTCGCAGTCAAGAACAAGAAGTCGCCAAGAATGGTGACGACTCCGGTGGCGAACATTTCGTTCAACGCCTCGACGTCGGTGGTGACGCGGCCGATTAACCGCCCGGTTGAGGTGCGGTCAAAGAACTTGGCGGGCAGTTGCTGCAGCTTGCGGAACAGTGCGAGGCGCAGATCCAAAAGTGCGTTTTGACCGCCGGTATCGACGGCGACCATTTGCAGGCGGCGAAAGAGAGCTTCGCCGACGACGACCAAAAGGAACATGGCCAGCAGCGGGTAGAAGCCGTCCATCGTGCGCGGCGTAAGGTTCTGGTCGATCAGCGTTTTGATCAAATACGGCCCGAGCAAGCGCAGCGCCGAGCCGGCCAGCAAGTAGACGAAGCCACGCCACATCCAGCGTTGGTGCGGTTGCAGGTAGGTCCACAATCGCTTGAGCAGTTGCAAGTCAAATGCCCGCCCTTGCTGATCGCCGGGTTCTGCGCCGTGGTGTTGGACTGGAGGCATTAACTCTCGCCCCCCGCCGATGGACTGACGCCCTTTCCATCTGCCCCGATGCCGAGCTCCTCGGCCAAAGCTTCACGCGTTTGTTGCGTGCGATAAAGGCGGGCATAAAACCCGTCCGCCGCCGCCAACTCTTGGTGAGTCCCGCGCTCGCTGATGCGGCCGTTGTCGAGAACGATGATTTGGTCGGCGTCGCGTACGGTGGCGACACGGTGAGCGACCAGCAGCGTGGTGCGCTGGTGCAAAAATTCCTGCAAACCGGAGAGGATGTCGTCGGTGGTGTGGGTATCGACGGCGGAAAAAGGGTCGTCGAGCAGCAGGAGGTCCGGCTTCATCAGGAGCACTCGCGCCAACGACGCCCGCTGACGTTGCCCGCCGCTCAAATTCAAACCTCGTTCGCCGACCACTGTTTCCAGGCCATTGGGAAGTTGTTCGACGTCTTTTTCCAGCTGCGCTTGGGCGACGGCGACGGTCAGGTCCTTCTCGATCGCCATGCCATCGGGCCGCGAATCGGCATCCACTGCCCCAGGGCGCCCAAGCGAAAGGTTTTCAGCCAGAGGCATGCTGAACAAAAAGGACTCCTGCGGCACATATCCCATCCGCGAGCGGTAATCGGCAGCGGCCATGTCATTCAAATCCACCCCGCCGACGGAAATTGCACCCCGCTCGACTTCAATTTCACGGGCCAACGTCTTGAGCAGTACCGACTTGCCAGCACCGGTTGCCCCAACTATGCCGAGGGTGCTGCCAGCGGGCACCTCAAAACTTAAATCGTCGAGCACCGTTCGCGATTCACCGGCCGGATTAGGTAGCTCTATCGTCAGGTTCTTCACCTGCAAGTTAGGAAGTTCGAAACGAAGCGTGCGGTCTGCGGGTGGATCAATCAAAGTCGGTTTTTGATCAAACACCTCGCCCAAACGACCCAGTGCCGCTGCCCCGCGCTGCAGCGAGGACAACACAAAACCCAGCACCGCGGTCGGCGCAACCAGCAAGTGCAGATAGAAAACAGTGGCCACAAAATCACCCAAGCTGATTTGCCCATCAACCACCATGCGACCGCCAATCATCAGTACCACAAAAGTGCTTCCGGTCGCCAGCAAGGTCATCAAACTGCCCAACCGTGCGCGCGTGCGGGTGACGTCAAGATTGCGATCTCGATTGCTGATCCCCACCTTTTCGAAGCGGCGGAAATCGAAGTCTTCGAGCGCCAAGCCGCGAATGACCATGCCGCCGGAAAGACTCTCCTCGACCTTGGCACTGACCTCGGCCAAGGCTTCTTGCGAGTCGCGTGACAAGATTTGAATTTCGCCTGCCAGAGTGCGCGCCCGCCAAAGGAAAAACGGAAACGGTGCCAATGCGATCAGCGTCAGCTGGCCGCTGATCGAGGCCATGAAGCTCAAACTGACCAGATAAACCGCGGTCGTTTCAGCCAAGTACAAAAATACTGGCCCGAGCAAGCTTTGCACAAACTGCACGTCATTGACGCAGCGTGACATCAGCTTGCCAGTTTGCTGGCCAGCGAAGTAGCTCGGCGAAAGTCCGGCCAAATGATCAATCAGCCGATTGCGTAAGTCATGCACCGCCCGACGGCAAGATCCAAGGACCAACAGTCGGCTGATGGTGCGCACGATGGCGCCGACGATCGCCACCACCGCAATCGAAATTGCCCCTTGGGCGACCAGGCCGAGCATGTGTTCGCGATCCATATCGCCCGCGGCTCGCAGTTCATCGACGGACTGGCCTAAGAGATAGGGAACGCTAATCCGAAAAATGACCGCCGCGACCAAGGTCAAGCCGCCCAGCAGATAAGCCCCGCGATAACGTCGGAAATATGGCGCCACTCGCCGCAACTCTCTGAAATTGCCAGAGTTGGACTCGTTGCTACTGGAGGGGTCGCTGGCCATTGCGGGGGGTATCTGCACCGTGCAGGCGGAACAGAATACCCCTTTTAGGCCGATTTTTCGGAACCTGGAGCAGAACTCCTGCGTCAGGGATGGTACCTATTAGGTGTCTCTCAGGGGTTGGCTTTGAAGCACTCTCTCCCGATTCAAAGCCACATTTTTTTGTGGGTTGGGGTGGTTGTGGGAGTGGCGTAGATCCAGCCACGGGTTTGCGGATGAGATTGATTGATGATTGGACAGGAGGATTGCCTTTGATTTGGAGGGTGATTCGTTAGCAGATGGGGCCGGGGAACATAAAGGATGGAGAAGGGTTATGCTTCGCTGAAAATTGTGTCGAACGCAACCCGTTGCAACGCGTACGCAGTTTTCCCTCGCTATGGAGCCCCACCCCCTGCCAGAATCTCCTTCGAAGTTCACCGCGCCCAAGATGCGCCGTGAGCTATCGTTTCGTCGTGCCCATCTGCTTGTTGCACTGGTAACGTTGATTCCTGGGTGTATGAGCCCAGAGGAAGCTGTGGAGTCGGCGGATGCGGAGGTTTATGCGCTGGTGCAAGATCGGCGTGATGCGGTCACGGGCAGCGAGCTCCCGTTTTCGATCCAGCCGCCCGACGATAGTTTGCGTCAGCGATTGATGCGGGGCGACGGTTTGGACGATCCCCGAATTGGGAATTTGAGCTTTGAGCAGTGCTTGGAGATTGCTGCTGAAAACAGCCGCAGCTTCCAATCGCAGAAAGAGCAGCTCTACTTGTCGGCACTCGACCTCACCCTGGAGCAGTGGCGCTTCGGAACGATCTTTAGCTTGGGAGGCGGCGCTGGGGCCAGTGGGAACGGCTTCGACGATGGCTCGACCTCGATCGACGCCGACGGCAGCGCGAGCAAACTGTTTGGCACCGGCGGCCGTGTGGTGACCAACATCGGCGCCAGCTTGTTCCGGGCAATCGGCACCGGTGACGGCTGGGACGCGCTGTCGAATTTGGGCGTTTCTTTTACCCAACCACTGCTGCGTGGATCGGCTCGCGAAGTCGTGATGGAGCCGCTGACTCAAGCCGAGCGCAACTTGGTTTATGCAGTGCGCAATTTCGAGCGCTATCGCAGTGGCTTCGCTTTCGACGTCTCCAGTCGCTATTACAACTTGCTGCTAACGATGCAGACGGTGAAAAACGAGTTGGATAACGTCGGCATGTTGGAACTGCTTTCTCGACGCAACCGCGCCTTCGCCGACGCCGGCCAGCTGAACGAGATCCAGGCTGGCCAAGCCGATCAGGAAGTGCTGCGCTCACGTAACCGCTTGGTCGAATTGGAAGGACGGCTTGAGCGTGAATTGGATTCCTTCAAGCTGTTTTTGGGTTTACCGATTGATACACCAATCCAACTCAACGCCGAGAGTTTGACTAGGCTGGAAATTGAAGAAGCCAGTAGCCTGCTCCACGGTTGGGGCGAAGAAGAGCTGACCAAGCTGGCCTTGACCCGCCGTTTTGATTTCCTCAATACGCTCGAACAACTCCTCGATGCCGAACGCGCTTCCCGCATCGCAGCCGATCAACTGCGCATCGGCTTGGGTTTGACCACTTCCTTAAGTGGCAATTCTAGCGAAGGCAAACCGCTGGGCTATTCCGACGATCGCCTGCCCTGGTCGGTGGACTTGGATTTAGATCTACCTGTCGATCAAATCCCTGAGCGCAATAGTTACCGTCGCAGCTTGATTAGTTTTGAATCGCGCAGGCGTTCGATGGAAGAGCTGGCCGAAAGTATTCGGGTTGATCTGCGTGATTCGATTCGCAGCACCCAGAACACTGAAGCCAGCTATAGGCTGCAACTGGAAACCGTCGCCCTGAACCGAAAGCGAGTGCGAAGCGCCACGATGAAGCTGGATGCCGGTCGCTCCGAAACGCGAGAATTGCTCGAATCACAGCGCGACTTGTTGGCGGCATTGAATGCAGCCGACTCTGCCTTGGTGGATTTCACCCTGGCAAAACTGGACCTTTATCGACAATTGGAACTGGTGGAATTTGACCCGAGCGGAATTGTGGTGCATATAGAAGAATTGGCATCCGACCCATCCTCCGCAATCTTGGACTCTGACAACGAGTAATGGCACAAAGCAAATCCCCGATGAGATTTCTGCTGCCTATCGCCGTAGTGGCGGTGGTAGTAATTGGCGGCCTCGGCATCGCTGGCATTGGTCCGGCGGCCTCGCTGATGGGCGGCATGACTGGGGAATCCGAAGAATCGGCTGTTCCTGGTCCCAAAGTGAAGCGCGGACCGATGGTCATCGCGGTGACTCAACGAGGAAACCTTTCGGCGAAGAATTCGATTCAAATTCGCAATGAGCTGGAGGGACGCACAACCATCTTGAGCATGATCCAAGAAGGGGTGATGGTTGAGGAAGGTGACCTGTTGGTGGAGCTTGATGTGTCGAACATGGAAGAACGCCACGTTCAGCAAGGCATCAGCGTGCAAAACTCTCAGGCCGCCTATACCAAGGCTGTGCAACAGCTGGAAATCCAAGATAGTCAGAATCAAAGTGATATTGCCCGTGGAGAGCGCTTGGTAGATTTTGCTCAAATCGACGAAGACAAGTATTTGAATGGCGATTGGTTGCAAACGCTGAAAAGCGCTGATGAGTCCATTACTCTGGCTAAAGAGGAATTGGCTCAGGCTGAGAAGCGGCTAAAAGATAGTATTAAGTTGAACGAAGAAGGTTTCTTGACCGACAACGAGCTCGAAACCGACCGGCTGGCACTCACTCGGCGCAAGATTTCACTGGAGCAATCCAACCGCGCCAAGGAGCTTCTTGAAAAGTACGACTACCCGAAACAGAAAAAAGCGCTGGCAGCAGACATCGAAGAAACGAAGCGCGAGCTTGATCGGATTAAGTTGCAGGCAAAAGCTCGGTTGGTGGATTTTGAAGCCACGGTGAACACCTCCAAGGCGCGCTTGGATCTGGAGGAGGAGGAGCTATTGAAGATCAAGGATCAAATTTCCAAAGCAAAAATCTACGCTCCGGAAGCTGGCATTGTCGTTTACGCCCGCCAGAAATCGCGTTGGGGATCGGGTGACCCGATTGCGGAAGGTACTGAGCTGCATGAACGTCAAGAAATCATCACCATTCCGCGCGAAGGCGGCATGATCGTTGAGGCTAGTTTGCATGAAACGGTGATCAAAAAAGTCGAGGCCGGTCAAAAATGCACCGTCACGATCGACGCCATGCCAGGCCGTTCTTTCGAGGGCGAAGTTCGATTTGTCGCGCTGCTCCCCGACAGCAACAGCTTCTGGGCTAACCCGAACCAGCGCTTGTTTAAAACTGAAATTGGCATCTTGAATCCGGTCGTTGAAATGCGCCCCGGCATGTCGTGCAAAGTTGAGATTTTGGTCGATGAAATCGAAGACGCCATGCAAGTACCGGTTCAAACCGTATTCCGCAATGGTGGCAAAACGGTTTGCTTCGTCGAAGATGCATCGGGGGTCAAAGAGGTGCCGATTAAAGTTGGCCGTGACAACGACAAGTGGGTCGAAGTGCTCGAAGGCTTGAGCGTCGGCCAGACCGTGTTGATGGCACCTCCAACCGGATTCAAACTGGAGCCCGCTCCAGCCTATAGCCAAAGACCTTCGGGAGCTGGAGGTTCCAACGGCGCCCAACAAGGCGGACGGCCGAGCGGCGCCGAAAAGGGTGGTCGCCCAAGTGGCGGTGATTCCGGCGGACGTCCCGGTCAAGGCGGCCGCCCTGGTGGCACCAAGGGCAAGACTCCGGCCATTCCATCAGAGAAGAAGCCAGGCGGCACCAAAGGCGCTGCTCCGACGGAATCCTCCAACAAATAAATAGCGTCATGGACCTGCCTCCCCCGGTGGCCGAACTGATCGACGTCTCGCGCGTGTACCGCATGGGCGACGTCGAGGTGCGTGCTTTGGACGGTATCAGCTGCACTTTTCGCCAAGGAGAATACTGGGCGATCATGGGCAGCTCAGGCAGCGGCAAGTCGACGATGTTGAACTTGCTGGGCTGCATTGACCGGCCAACGGGTGGTGATTACCAGGTGCGAGAAACGTCGGTTGGCACGCTTGATGACGATGAACTCAGCGAATTACGCGGTCAGCACATCGGTTTTATTTTCCAGTCGTTTAATTTGATCCAGCAATTGAACGTGCTGGAGAACATTTTGGTGCCTCGCTTTTACTTGGAAAAGCCGGGTTCCGATGCCGAGGACAAAGCTGTTGAGTTGGCGAAGCGCGTCGGCTTGGGTGATCGGGTTCATCACCGTCCGCGTGAACTTTCGGGTGGTCAGCAGCAACGCGTGGCCATTGCCCGGTCGTTGATTAATGATCCTTCGCTGCTGTTGGCCGATGAAGCCACCGGCAACCTGGATACCCAAACCACGCGTGAGATTTTGGAGTTGTTCGACGAGCTACACGATGAGGGCATGACCATTTTGCTGGTCACTCACGAGGACAACGTCGGCAAACGCGCTGAAAAAACCATGTGGCTGCGGGATGGTCGCATCGACAGGATCATTGAACGGGAACCGGTTGCTTAAACCATGATCACCGGCACTTTTGTCCGCACCTTCCGCCTTGGCGTCAAGAGTTTGCTGCTGCATAAGCTGCGCAGCATGCTGACCACCTTAGGCATGTTGTTTGGAGTGAGCAGCGTGGTTGCGATGCTGGCCATCGGCGAAGGCGCAAGCAAAGAAGCGCAGGAGCAGATCAAGCGACTTGGAAGCCACAATATTATTCTGCGCAGTATTAAGCCGCCGGATGATCCGGTCAGCAACCAGGACACTCGCGTTTCGACCTACGGTTTGACCAACAACGATTTTGATCGTTTGTCGCAAACCTATCCTTGGGCAGAAGACGTCGTGCCGATGCGGATCTTGCAGCAGGAAATTCGCTTTGAAGATCAAGCCTTAAATCCAAGAGTGATTTCGACGGTTCCGAATTACCTCGAAGCCACTGGCCGGGTCATCTACGAAGGCCGCTTCCTCTCTGAACTCGATCAGCAGTCCACTTCAAACGTCTGCGTCATCGGGTACGAGGTCGCGCGCAAGTTGTTCCCGTTTGCGTCGCCGATTGAACAGCAAATCAAAATCGGGCCGGACTACTTCACTGTCATTGGCACCTTGCTGCCCAGAGTGCCTATTGGCGACGATCAACCTGCCCCCGGCGACGACGTCACTGGCGAAATTTTCTTGCCGATGAGCACCGGCCTGCGCTGGTTTGGCGACATGCAAGTCAAGATTCGCGCTGGCAGTCGCGACATGGAGATGGTCGAACTGCACGAGATCATTCTCAAGGTCAACAGTGGCGCAAATGTGCCGGTGGCAGCAGCTGCAGCGCGCGAGATGCTGAAGAAGTATCACAACGACCAGGATTACGAGGTCATCGTGCCGCTGGAATTGCTGCTACGCGAAGAAGAGACCAAGCGCATCTTTAAAATCGTGTTGGCGAGCATTGCTGGCATCAGTTTGCTGGTCGGCGGCATCGGCATCATGAACGTGATGCTGGCCACGGTGACCGAACGCACCCGCGAAATCGGTGTGCGACGCGCATTGGGT
>CAZMDZ010000068.1:0-13570 GCA_964565175.1 uncultured Planctomycetales bacterium | reverse complement strand
CGCAACGAGGCACTGGCATCTCGGAGCCGAACCGAGCAATACAACCGGAACTATCTGGAATATGAGCAGCACAATGCTCATTATCAGCACTTGTACCGGCTGCTCACCTCCCCCGACGCCCTGCGCGCACGCATGGAATACATCAAAGAGTTGGCCGAAGTCGAACAGCTTCCCGAACTCTGATGTCGCGCCTAAGTCCGATGCGCCCGTTCTTCATCCTGGCTCCGCTGGGGATGTTGTACTTGGCCATTTTTGGCCGGGTGGTGCAATTGCACGCCTCGCCGGATCCGGATGTGATCGGCGTTTCGGGGGAGTTGCACAGCACCACCCGGCTGACAGCGATGCGCGGTGCCATCTTTGACCGGAATGGCAAACCTTTGGCCTATGACCGGCCGGTCTATCAGTTGTACTTGGACTTAGCTTGGTCGCAGCGGCGTTATCACCCAGCCAACCGCCCCGATGACCTGACCAACGACGCCGTCGCCGACGAAATCGCCACCCTTGCGATGCGCTGTCAGGTGCCAGTGGAAAAGATGGCCAATGCGTTGCTGAGCGAAACTGTGGTGCACACGGTGCTGCGTCGCAACGTGGATATGTTTGAAGCCCAGGCTCTGCAAGGTTACTTGCGCAATTACCGTGGCTCCGGACTGCGCTTGCGCCCTTCCCTGGCGCGTGTTTACCCGCTTGGGCGCACCTATGGCAATCTACTGGGGATCGTCGACGGCGAAGCAGACCAGCGCAAAGGCGTTAGCGGCTTGGAGCACAAGCTCAACGACCACTTGCGGGGCACCGCTGGTTCCAAGGGAAGCCAAATGGTGACAGGTGCTTTTGGCGTCAATCCGGCGAAGGGTCTGGTTCAGCCTGAATCGGGCACGGCCCTCTGGACTTCATTGGACGCGGATCTGGGGCCTGCGGCTCGCGATGTACTGGTGCGTTCGATGGAAGTCACCAACGCGGAGTGGTGTGGCGCTGTCGTCATGGATGTTCAGAGCGGTGAAATCCTGGCGTTGACCAGCCTGCCTGACTTTGATCCGCGTGATCCTTGGGTAGACCCTAAAACTAAATTGGATAACAGTGGCGAACGTTCCAGTTTCGCTCAGGCGATGGAGAATGCGATCGTTCCAGGGTCGACTTTCAAGCCGTTTGTCGTTGGCTATGCTCTTGATCAAGGGATCATTAATCAGTCCGAAATTTTTGCTGACACAGGCGGCATTCAGATCCCGGGTCGCGGCTTGGTCAAGAACGCGCGGTTGGTGAAAACTGGGCCCAAAACGGCGGAGGAGTGTTTGATTCATTCCTCGAATGTGGTTTCCATCCGAATCGGTCAGCGCATTGGAGTTGAGCGCTTCCCTGCCATGATGGATCATTTCGGCTTGTGGGATCCAGTCGTCATGGGGCAGCGAACCAGCCCGCGCGGCCAAAGGATTTCGGCCAAGGAGTGGGGCCATCGAAAGGCGAAAAACTGGCCCTTGGTCAGTGCTTCCTTCGGTCACCAGTTTATGGTCAATCCGGTTCGCTATGCCGCCAGTTTTTGCTCGCTGATCAACGGTGGACATCGAGTTGAGCCTCATTACTTAGTCGCTGGATTGGACTCGACTGCTGAACTCGATGCCGAACGCCAACCAAAGATTGTCGGCTCCGAGAGACCGATTCGCGAATCCACCTCCGACTTTCTCGTTACCGCGATGGAGAAAATGGTGGAGCGGCGGTTGGGCAATCCGCTGCCACGTATTGAGGGTGTGCGCTGGGGCGGCAAGAGCGGCACCGCTCGGCACGAAACCAAGCCGGATTTGAACACCTGCACCTTTGCCGCCTTCGGGCCGATTCCAGATCCACAGATCCTGGTTTTTGTCGTCGTTCAGTGGCCGCAGGTGGAAGGCAAGATTTCTGGCACCAAATACGCCGGGCCAGTTGCTGGTGAGATTTTGCAGCACGCTTTGCGAACTCGTGGGCTTCTTCCCAATACTGGGGCTTCTCGCTTGGATTCAGGCAGCTCAAACGCTAACTTGAACCCAAGACTGAAGGAAGTCCGTTGATGCTGCTTTCCTCTCTGGCACAGAACTTGGCCCCACAAGTTCGCCTGGCCGATGTTGCCGGCGAATCGGTGGAGGTGGGGCGTGCTTGCTTCGATTCCAGGCGAGTGCAGCCGGGAGATTTGTACTGCGCGCTGCCTGGTACCGCTCAGCACGGCGCCGAGTTTTTACCGATGGCGATCCAAAATGGCGCTGCGGCATGGCTGGTGGCCGAGGCGGAGTATGAGCTAGCTGCCCAGGCGGTGGCCTCGATGGCATTGGCCGAAACTTTGCCCTGCCTCCTGGTCGAGCCGCAGCAAAATCCAGCTCGAGTTGCTGGGTTGGCCGCGGCCGCCTTGCAGGGCAACCCCGGTCAGCACATGCACCTCAGCGCGGTGACCGGTACCAATGGCAAGAGCACCATCGTGCATCTGTTGGAGCAGGCATGGAATCACAACCACGTCTGCGCGGGGCGCGTCGGCACTTTGGGTTTTTGTTTTGGAGAGCAGCAGGCGGATTCGTTGAACACGACGCCGTCGGCGGATCAGTTGCATGAATGGTTGGGCGAAATTCAGTCACAGGGCGCTCAAGCAGTGGCGGTGGAAGCGTCGTCGCACGGCATTCATCAGCAACGGTTGGCAGGCGCTCAAGTCGACGCCATCGGTTGGACCAATCTCAGTCACGATCACTTGGATTACCACGGCGACTTAGATGCTTATGCCGCCGCGAAAGCTGCGCTAGTGATGGAACACCCAAACGCCACCGCGCTACTCCCTGCTGGCGATGCGCGAATTTGGCATGCGGTGAAAGGCGCCGGAGCCAAACTGATGTCTTGGGCTATCGCGGAAAACTCGCCAACCACGTTGGTCGCAGAAAAACCGTTAACCGCGCCAGTTGATGTAAGTGCGAACTTCGCGCAGCTGGAGTCCGGTATCCGGTTGCAAGTCGAGGGTGCAATGGGGCAGGCCGTCATTCACAGCGAACTGATTGGACGGCATAACGCCGAAAACCTGCTGCTCGCATTTGCCTTACTCCGCTTGTCTGGATTAACCCCAAGCCAAGCCGCCGATGGATTAAGTGCCGCCGACGCCGCTCCCGGTCGTTTGCAGCGCGTCGCCGCGCAATCGCCGTGGCGTTTATTCGTCGATTACGCTCACACCCCCGAAGCCCTCGAACGCGTTTTACAGGCTTTGCGTTGTAGTTATCCTGGGCAACGAATCGGCATCGTTTGCGGTGCTGGCGGCGATCGCGATCCAGTCAAGCGCGGTCCAATGGGAATGGCCGCCGCCGCCGGAGCCGACTGGTGCATGCTGACTTCCGATAACCCGCGCACCGAAAACCCCGACGCCATCCTGGATGCCGTCGTTGCCGGAGCGAAGAGCGCAGCATCCCAAACGGAAATCTATCGCCAAGTCGATCGACGCTTGGCCATTCAACAAGCCGTCGCTCGATTACAAACTGGCGACGTCTTGCTCGTCGCTGGCAAAGGCCACGAGCCTTATCAAGAAATCCACGGCGTACGCCATCCCTTTGACGACCGTATTGAACTCGAGGAGGCAGTGAAGTGCTGCAGTTAGATCTAGCTGGGATTGCCCACGCGCTGGGTGGCCATTTAATTGGCAATGGTGGCGGTGAAGTCCATCGAGTGGTAACGGATAGCCGCGCTGTACAGCCGGGTGATTTGTTCATCGCTCTTGACGGTGCGCGCACCGATGGTCACCAATACCTCGCTCAAGTTCAAGCTGCTGGAGCCGTCGGCGCTCTGGTGATGCCCGATCGCGGCGAGCGCCCGGTGGATCTGCCTTGCGTGGTCGTCAGCGATACTTTGCAAGCATTGGGGGCGTTGGCGCGCTTCCACTTGGGCCGTTTAACCGCGAATGTGGTCGGCATTACTGGCACCGTTGGCAAAACCACGGCCAAGGATCTGCTCGCCCATTTACTTGGCGGTGCAGAACACAAGGTTCACGCTGCTCCCGCGTCTTACAACTCCGAATGTGGCTTGCCTTTGGCGATCCTCGGAGCGGACTTGGACACCCGCATATTGGTGCTGGAGTACGGCATCAACGCACCAGGTGAAATGCGTCGGCTGTTGCAAATTGCGCAACCACATTGGGCGTGGATTACGGCGCTGACTCCGGTCCATCTAGAGGGCATGGGGGACCTGCAAACCATCGTTGATGAAAAACTCCTGCTGGCCGAGGCGACGCGATCCGGTGGAGCGGTGTGGATGCCGGATGTGGTTGCCGAGCAGGCCCAGCTCAAGCAATCTGGCTGGCAAGCTCGCGCCGAATGCGTGGCGATTGAAAAAGTCCTGCGGTCAGTGCCGGGAGATTACCGATTGAAGTTGGCTGGCATTGGCGAGGTTCAGATGCCTTTGGAAGCTGATCACGAAGCTATCCAAGTGGCGATTGCCTGCCATGCTGCGCTTACTCTAGGAGTGCCAGGTTCCGTGGTTGCCAAGCGTTTAACCACCATGCCGCGTCCCAACGGTCGCTTGACCCGCCATGCATTGGGCAGCGTGTTGGTGCTCGACGACGCCTACAACGCAAGTCCGGCGGCGGTGACTGCAGCTTTGCAAGTGATGGCTCGATTGGATCAACCGGGGCGACGCATCGCAGTGCTGGGAACCATGCATGAAATGGGTTCTACTGCCGAACACTTTCATCGACTGGCCGGTGAACAAGCCGCTGCCGGAGATGTCGATTGGTTGATTGGCGTCGGTAGTGGCGGTGCTTGGATCGCTGAAAGTGCCGACGGCTCCGGTTTGCGCAGCGATGCAGTTACAGATGCCGCTGCCGCCGCAGAATTATTAAAGAATGAATTAAAGGCCAACGACGTCATCCTATTGAAAGCGTCGCGCACCGAGGGCTTGGAAAATATCCTTCCGGTAATCGAGCAGGCAGCTCATGAATTTTCCAATCAGACAGGCACCATGCCGAAGGAGGGTGTCGCTTGATTACCTTCTTGTTTGATTGGTTGCAGAGCTTGTGGCAGCCGCTGCATGCCCTGCAATACGTTTCAGTGCGCGCCATTTTGGCTGCTGCGCTTTCGTTTGCGATGGCGCTCAAGCTTGGCAAGCCGATGATCCAGGCATTGCGTTCGGCTGGCGTCGCCGAAGACTCAGCGCGCTCTGACAGCGACGAAGTGTCGAAGATGTACGCCGCCGCTAACAAAGATCACACCCCAACCATGGGCGGTGTGTTCTGGGTAGCGGCGGTCATGTTCTCGACTTTGGTTTGGGCAGATCCAACTGAATTAATGGTCGTGTCCGGCGCAATCCTGCTGGTCGGCATGGGCGTGATTGGATTCCTTGACGACCACATCAAGTGGAAGCGCGACGGCGGACGCGATGGCCTTTCGCGGATGGCCAAATTGATTCCCAGTTTGCTGTTGGCGATTTACACCACCGCTGTGCTTTGGATGATGGGGCAGCAAACGGGGCGTCCGGAAATCGGCACCATCTATATGCCGGTGTTCAAAGATTTCTTTGCCACATGGGCAGATCTCGGCTTTATAGGCTTCGGCTTATTCGTCGCTTTCGAGTCATTCATCGTGCTCGCTTGCAGCCACGCCGTCAACGTAACCGATGGTTTGGACGGCCTCGCCGCTGGCTCCGCGCTGCCCGCTTACGCGGTTTTGGCTTTTGCCCTGATCGCTGTCGATACGCCAACCCTGGCCGAATACTGGCACTTGCCGCATATCCCCGGCGCGGGTGAAGTCGGCGTCATGGCCGGAGCAGCCCTGGGCGCCAGCACCGGTTTTCTTTGGTTCAACGCCCACCCTGCGCGCATCTTTATGGGCGATAGCGGCTCGTTGCCAATGGGCGCGCTGCTCGGTTACTTCGCCATCGTCGCCAAGCAAGAACTTCTGCTGCCGTTGCTGGCATTGGTCTTCATGATTGAAGTGCTCAGCAGCTTCATTCAAATCGCTGGCTTCAAAATCACCCGCATCTTCACCGGCACCGGCCGACGCCTGCTGCCAGTCGCACCCATCCACCACTACTTCCAACGCACTATTCCTGAACAGCAATTAGTTGTTCGTTTTTGGCTGATTGGTGCCATCGGCGCCATGCTCGGCTTGCTGTCGATGAAACTGCGCTAAACCACTCAACCCTCGTTCCTCGATGTTCGAAGATACCAAGCCAACTCGCTCCAGTGCAGCGCCCGCGCTCGCTGGCATGATGGCTTGCGTGGTTGCGCTAGCCGCCATTGGAGTGGTTGCCGGTGTTTCCGCCGCTCGACCGGGCGACGGCTGGGGTTCGCTGTCTTTGCATGCTGGCCACCTCATCGTTGCCCTGATTGCATTTTTGGTTTCGTATGCTTTGCCCAGCGAACGCGTGCGCGAAACGGTACCCGGAGTTTTATTTCTGGTCTTCTTGGTGCTCGTTGTGATGCTGTTCACTGCGTTCGGCCACAGCAGTCACAACGCCGAACGCTGGGTCCAAGTCGGCCCCATTACCGTCCAGCCGTCGGTGTTCCTGCAATGCTTGTGGCCAGTTATCTTGGCTTCGTGGGCAGCGCGTGACCCACTGCGCCTGTTGCAGCCGATGCAACTCACCAAACTGATGCTGCTGTTTGGGGTAATGGTCCTCCCGGTTTTGCTGCAACCAGACCTTGGTTCCGTGATCATCTTGATCATGGTCACCGGCATCACGCTCTTTTTTGCCGGCGTCAGTCTGCGTTTTTTGCGCGTGCTGATCCCCGCCGTCGCTGGCTTGCTGGTCGCGGCGGCTTATATGTTCGACCACGTCTCCTCGCGGCTCATCAATTTCTGGAATGCCGAACCGGATTTTCAAGTTTCGCGCTCGCTCGAAGCCTTCGCCACCGGTGGCTTAGCCGGACGTGGCCCGGGGCACGGTGAACTGAAATTCGGTTGGGTACCGGAAGGCAACACCGACTTTATTTTCGCCCTCATCGCCGAAGAGTGGGGGCTGTTTGGCACCGGTACCCTTTGGTTGCTTTTCGCCGCTTTCACCGTATTCGGCGTGATTGCTGCTCGCCGCGCCGAACGCCGATATGGCGCTATTCTTACCGCCGCCGCCACGGTTATGATTTCCATTCAGGCGGCCCTCAACATGGCCGTGGTCACCGGCATCATGCCGCCCAAGGGCTTGCCGCTACCCTTCGTCAGTCGCGGTGGCACCTCAGTGCTCGCCTTATCCGCCTTGCTCGGCTTGGCGGTGAGGGCCTGTCTCGACAAACGCAGATCCAAAGTCCCAGTAGAGGAGTTCATCCCATGGACCGAGTCCAGCGCAGCGGGTTAATCGCCTTAGCCGTTCTACTCCTAACCGCGCTCGGCGCGCATTACGTCGGCTCGTTGCCAGGCAGCGACGCCACCGTGCCTCCACGTTTGGCGGCTCAGGATCCAGGCACTTTGGAAGGCGTCAAATTCTTGCCGCCGGAGCAGCGTCAGTTTTTTGTTGGCCCGGCAGACTTCGCTCGGCCGCCGGTGCGAAATCCGATGTTGGGAACCCAGCCACGCAACATCGACGCCAACGAGCCGGTGGACAGGGAGTCCACCATCGCCAAAACCGATCCTACGCCGGCTCTGCCGAAGTCAGATCCCCGGATTGGTGGCGGTGATTCCAGTCAAGCGGCCAAACTGATTCCCCTCACCGACGACGACACGCCGCCGATTGCTGATCTACCGCCGCGCCAGCCAGGCCGGTTCATTCGTGTGCGCGAGAATGACAATCTCACCCGCATCGCCAAACGCGAGCTTAGCGACGGCAACCGATGGCCCGAGATCGCGGCGCTTAACCAAATCAAGGCTCCGTATCACGTACGCTTGGGACAGCGTTTGCAGTTGCCCGGCGCGGGTGCCAGTGCCGCCAATCGGGCGGCGAATAGCGGTTCTCCGAGTGGCAGGCAGGCGCAAGCTGCGAACAGCGATCGCCATGGCCAAGCTTCACCTGCCACTGGGCGGTTGTACACCGTAGGCAAGAACGAAACTGCCAGTCACATCGCGCTTCGATTCTTGGGATCCGCCAAAGACTTCCAGAAGATTTTGGATTACAACGGCATCAAAGATCCAAGGCACCTGGCAGCCGGTCAGGTGATTCGTATCCCGCCTCGTTAGCGGCCAAGGAATGGCGGATTCTGCGATGCGTTTCCTATTCGTCGGCGGCGGCACTGGAGGCCACCTCACGCCAGGCATTGGCTTGGCCGAAGAGTTGCGTCGACGCGGGCACGTCACCCGGTTCTTGTGCAATGGGCGCTCGGTTGAAACCAACTACTTGCGCGCCGAAGACGATCCACACTCGCTCGGTATCGACGACAGTCGGCTACCGCGCCCAGCTGCTTTGATGCGAGCGATGTTGCGGGCGCGGAAAGAAGCGCGCTCTTTCGTCCCCGATTTAATTATGGCTTTGGGTGGGGCGGGTTCGACTGCGGCGCTGGCGATTACCGGCAAGGTGCCGATGGTCACCATCGAAAGCAACGTAGTGGTGGGCAAGAGCGTCAAGCTTTTGAATCGTTTTGCCAAGCGTACTTTGACCTTGTTTCCGCAAACCGCCGCCGACCTGCGCTGCGGCCGATGTGTGGGCCCAATCGGTCGCAACGACCTCAAGCCACGGTCGCGCGATCTTGCTTGCGCTCAATTTGGCCTGGCGCCAGACCGGCCGATCCTGCTGGTCCTGGGTGGCAGCCAAGGCGCGCGCGATCTCAACCTTTCGGTGGCTCGCATGGCGCCCGATTTGGCCAAGGAGAGCGTGCAGCTGCTTGCGATTTGCGGTCCGGGCAAGCTGTCCGACCTGCAGCGGCCTTGCCAGCAGGCTGGGCTGAGCTACAAGCTGCTTGAACATTGCCGGGATATGGGGGCGGCTTATTCGGCTGCCGATTTTGTCTTTTGTCGTGGCGGGGCGGCGACCATGGCTGAGTTGTGGTTGAACCATTTGCCAGCGGTGGTGGTGCCGTATCCCTACCACAAGGATCGCCAGCAGGAGCATAATGCGCGGGCATTGGAGCCTGGCGTCGAAATTGAAAACGTGCTGGATGGTGCAGCGGAAGAGCGCATCGTCGCGCGCATCACCGATCCATTGGCTCGGCGTCGGATGTCGAGTTTTCTCCGTCAAATCTGCCCGCCGGACGGCGTCGGCATGGCGGCGGATTTGATGGAAGAAATTGCTGCCGGAAAAGCGTAGGCTGTGACTATGCCCCAAGCCCAATCGGATTCTGCCCTGCAGGAACTCGCCGGTGAATACGGCACCACCGCCTATTTGGCCGGTGCGGGCGGTTGTGGCATGCGCGGTTTGGCAACTCTGCTGCTGCAAGCCGGTTGGCAGGTTTGGGGCGCCGATCAACAAGCCTTTGCCAGTGACGACCCATTGGTCAAGGCCGGTTTGCAGGCCATGGCCGAGGACGCGGTGCCGCCGAAAGTCTCGCTGTGCATTCGCTCCGCCGCGATCGACAGCAAAGATATCGCCATTCAACAGGCCAAGCGCAATGGAGCGCGCTCGCTGCTGTACTCCGAAATGCTCGGCGAAATCTCGAAGCTGCGGCCGGTTTTGGCGGTGGCTGGGTCGCATGGCAAAACCACCGTGACCGCTTGGTTGGCTTGGGCATTGCGGCGCGCGGGCGTGCCGGTTGGCTACTTAATCGGCGCCGACGTTCCCCAATTGAATGGCTCCGCGGACTGGGGGAATCCGGACCTGCCGCTGGTCCTCGAAAGTTGTGAATACGCGCGCTCCTTTCATCATCTGCGTCCGCAGATGGTCGCCCTGATTAACGTCGACGCCGAACACCCAGACACCTACCCCGGTGGCTTGCCAGAGGTCCGTGAAGCCTTCCAACATTTCCTTGGCCATGTGCCGCTGTTGGGCAAGATTTTTGCTGGCCCAGAAGCGCCTGATCTCTCTGCTGCAGGCCCCGGCCAGTGGTTGCCCAGCATCGATCTAGGTGAACAGGAATACGTCGGTTTGCCGGGTGGGCATAGCCGACGCAATGCGGCGTTGGTGGCGGGAGTTTTACGCCACTTCAACCTGGATGAAATCGCGATTCAAAGCTCTTTAGCCGATTTCCGCGGCGCCGCTCGACGTTTGGAGCAACTCGGCCAGTGGCGCGGTGCTTTGGTCGTTAGCGATTACGCTCATCATCCGGTTGAAGTCAAAGCCACCCTCGAGGCGATGAAAGAATGCTGGCCCGACCGTCGGCTTCACGTGGTTTTTCAACCCCACCAAGCGCAGCGCTTTCACGCTTACCGGGACCAATTTGCACCAGCCCTCGACCTAGCTGATGCCCTCTATCTGCTCGAAATTTATCGTGCCCGCGATCCGCAACAGCTGAAAGCAAGCGTGGAAGAACTGGTTCCTGAGTTAGTGGAGCGCCAGCCTGGTCGGCACCTCAAACTTGTGGGGGATTTCGCCCGCGGCCAACGCCTGCTGCAGGAAAATGTGCAGTCCGAAGATGTCATCCTCTTCCTTGGAGCCGGAAATGTCGACCGTTTTGCCCGAAGCCTATGCTGAGCTGTGCCCGATGCGGCAACAGGTGCCGCTGTCAGAGTGGACCACGTTGCGCATTGGTGGTCCGGCCGAGTTTTTCTTTCAACCGCAGAAGCCCGAACACTTAGGCGATCTGCTGACTCGCCTGGAAAAAGACGAGGTGCCGTGGCGCATGCTCGGCGCTGGCGCCAACGTGCTCGCCCCTGATGGCGGTGTGCCCGGTGCGGTCATCCAAACTGGCAGCTTGCGGCACATTTTCCGCGAGGAGAATTGCTTGCGTTTGTGGCCGGGAGTGACCTTGCCGCAGCTGGTTCGTTCGGCAACAGAACTGGGTTTGTCCGGCGTAGAAAAACTGATCGGAGTTCCGGGGCACGTCGGCGGAGCGCTAGCGATGAACGCTGGTTCGGCTGATTGGGGAATCTGGGATCAAGTGCGCGAAGTCACACTTTGGCTGCCAGGCGGTGAATTAGTCGCCCGTACTGCAAAGGATATTCAGCCTAGTTATCGCAACGGCAATCTTCGCCAAGCGGTGGTGTTGGAGGCTTTGCTTGAGCTGACCGAAAAACCGGTCAAAGTGGTCAAGGCAGAGCAAGAAGCTTATCTGCGTAAAAAGAACGCCAGTCAACCCGTCACACTGTCCACCGCTGGTTGCGCCTTTCGCAATCCCAAGGGCGACAGCGCTGGCCGTTTGATCGACGCTGCTGGCCTCAAAGGATGGACTTGCGGCGGCATTCAAGTGTCGCCTTTGCACGCTAACTTTTTGGTCAACAACGGCGGCGCCACAGCTGCCGACGTCCGGCAAGCGATCGCTCATATTCGTCAAACTGTGGTCGACGCTGCTGGCATTGAACTAGCGACAGAATTGGTGATCTGGCCAGAACCACTCGCTGGATAAAATTGCCGCCAGAAAAGGAACAGTGCCCAGCAACCTCGGTTACTGGGCACGGAAAGGAAAGCGATTACAGCTCGGTCGAGACAGGTACTGCCTTGGCCACTTGCTCGTCTTGGATAGCAGAGCGGTAACGCATCACCAACGGGTCGTTACCGATGGTGCGGCGCAAGTCTTGAATCTCTTTGCGCAGTGCATCTAATTCGCGCTGCATTTCATTAATCAGAACTTGAGCTTCGCTGTTGCTCGGCTTGGCTGGCTTCGCCGGTGCGACGCGCATGCCTGGCAGACCAATGCCCTTGGCGCGCGGAGCGACGCGGACTTTGACCTCTTGACGAGTTTCCGGCTGCGGGAAGGATGCGTCGCATTCGACTTCGCATTCAGTGGTGTAATCGACTTCGCACTCGGTTACGCATTCCACTTCGCATTCGGATGTGCATTCGATTTCGCACTCGGCACCGTCGATGACGTGCAGCTTCACATGGTACTCCGCTTCTTCTCCGGTAGGCATTGGAACGCGATACTGGCGTAGGCCAGTGAAGCCCTCAGGAACAGCGGTTCGCAATTGATAGCGGCCTTGCTTAATCCCGCCTGGAGCTGGGAATAGCGAAGGGCCTTTGCCAGTCTTCAGATTGGCATTTGGTTGCACCCACCGGTACCTCATCTGCGGGGCAGAACCCGGCTGTGGAGCCAGGGGGTTGCCCTGCAAGACCATCGGTGCTTCGCCTTCAAGGCGCATTTCGATCTTGAATGAACCGGAGAGGTCACCGGACTCGCCGTGCCAGATCATCGCCTCAGGTGCATTGCCGGATTCGCTGTGCCACGCGCCATCCGGTGCGGAGCGGTAACGGAACACTTGAACGTCATCGCACTCGCTTTCGCCGCAGTCGCCTTCTTGCACGTAACCCAGTTTGCCCAGGACTTGCACGTTGTCCAGCTCTTGAAGGGTGAGCAGCTCCTGCACTCCCTGCAAGTTTTGAAGTTCGTTCAATTGCGCCAAATCCTCAAGCTTCAGAACGATGTTGTTCTCGCCCTCAAGGTGCAATTCTGCCAAGCCTTCATGCAATTGGCCCAGGTGCTCGCGTAACTCGAGCAACTCATGCGATTCAAGCAGTTGTTTTTGGCTGAGTGCTTCGCGGCCATCCATGGCTTCAACAAAAGCGATTTTCGCTTCTCTCTGGGCTCGCTTAGCCTCTTGAATGGCTTTGTTGTGCTGTTCTTGAGCCGGAATCCCTTCCTTGTTCACCCAAAAGTCGGTGGTGCCGATCGGCTTGGTGACGTTGGTTTGGTAGCCGCTGCTCAGCAGCTCTGCGGCTTTGCGCGCCATCGCGGCAGCTTCTTGATGCTTGCCTGCTGCGGCCAGATCGCTGGCCTTGGCGCTAAGCTTGGCTGCTTTTTCAAACAGCTTGGTTTGATGTTCGTGCTTAGCAGGTTCTTGGGTTTTTAATTTGACCTTGGTCGGCTTATGTTCGCCGACTTTGATCACCTTTTTCTCCTGAGCTTGCAGCTCGCTACCGCCTAATACGAAGGCGGCGCCGAGCAGGCCCGAGAACATGAGTCTTTTGAATTCCATGATTGGATGGGTGGTTTAGTTGCTAGTTTGCTGGGTTGGTTTAGCTGCTTCTTCAGAGGAGGGCCCGTCCTCTGAAGTAAGCAGGATGAAAAGGTGCTCAAGCACCGATCGCATCCGCAGTAGTGACTGCAGATGACGGTCCAACTTTTCGATGGTGGACCGGTAGGGTTCTTGCTCGGCGTAGGGGCCGAGATCAGCCCGGATTCCGTCGATCTGGAGACCGATCTGATGAAGGCTGTAGTCCCAAGTGTCGATGAAAATTGCCGCATCGCTACCCGGGCGTAGCCTCCGCACCGGGGCAAGCGTTTCCTGAGTGGCCGGTTCTTGTGATGGAACGGATTCCTGAATGGAGGCTTCGGAAGTGTCTGCCTTGGTGGAAGATTCCGTTTCGCTGTTCAGCGCAGAAAGAGAGTCGGTCTCAACCGGCAACGGAGAACTCATTACCTGCGGGGCGAGGAAAGGTGCGGCAACCAGCGCGACAGCAGCGACGATCAATTGCTTGCGCCCCCGCATTTGGTTGGCGATTGCGCTGGCATCATGGTTTTCATCCATCAGCGAGCGCACCCGAGTGGTGAGTTGAGATCGACGTCGGGCCATACCAGCAGCGAGGTGGGTGGCGTCAGCGGGAAGTAACCATGAGGCCACTTCAGCCAAGCAGC
>CAZMDZ010000067.1:7313-13783 GCA_964565175.1 uncultured Planctomycetales bacterium | reverse complement strand
CTGCACTTGGGCCTGCATCCGCGCAACATTGTGATCGATGAGCACAAAAACGCGCGAGTCGTCGACTTTGGCTTGCCGTCGGTAAGCACACGCGAACAAGAAGCGGACGCACTGACCGACTTGGCCGCACTGGCCAGCATGTTGGCCTTGGGGTTGGATCAAGACACCCCGCGCAACGATCCAGGCTCGATGAACGCTAACCAACGGGCCGGCACGCACGCCATTTTGCGCCAATGCAAGAGGTTGCGTGATGGCTCGATTTATCAACTCGTCGACACCTTCCGCGACGACTTGCTTGCTCTGCAGACTGGCGCCGAAATTCGAGCACGAATGGGCGACAAGCTTTACCGGCTGAAGCGCTTCGCTCGGGCTCGGATTGGATCAGCGGCGTTGCTGGCACTGGCGTTGGCTTACGGCTTATTCAATCAACAAGCGGCGCTCAGTGGACGTCGGCTCAAACTGGAAGCGGCCGAACGAGAAGCCGAAGTCCGTGGTTTGGTCAACGAAGTTTTTGTCAGTATGCAGCTGGAAGCAATGCGCTCGCTGCAGCCGCAAAGCTCGCACCATCAACTGCAACAGCTGGCGCAAAAGTATTTGCAATGGCTGCGTCAGGTGCCCGGCAACGACGACCGCACCCGCCTCGATGTGGCTGGAATGCTGATGTTGATCGCCGAAGCCCAAGTTCAATCCACCCAAGCCCGTCAGCCGGACTCCCCCAGTGCGCTGCTGACCTTGGGCGACGTGCAAGACACGATTCCAGAAGATCTTGAAGTCGAAGAGTCGTGGGACCGCGATCTGGACCGCGCCGCCGACCTGCGCGCGCGCGCCTGGCTGCTGGCCGACGACATTTACCGCCAACGAGGCCACGCCGACGACCTCCGCCGCCGCAAGCAGTGCCTGGAAGAAGTGTGGCGACATTGCCGAATCGAGCGACGCTATTGGTCGGATCAAGCTGGGAGTTTGTTGCGGCGGCTGCGAGTCGAGCTGGCTTGGATGCGCTACCACGTCGATACCGCGCGCTGGAATCTGGCGGCGAAAAACCAGACGCAGCTGGCGGAATTGCTCGGTGAGTGGATGGATTTGAGATCGGCTGGTGCCGATGCGCCGCTCCCGATCTGGCTGGAAGGACCGCTGGAGCAGATCACCCTTGCTGGCGCCGATGGCATGATCGAGGCTGGACTAGACCCGCAGGCATGGCCATGGCTATGGTCGCAAATCTCTATCGAAAAACAACTTAAGGGCGCCGGAAGCGATGCCATCGAGCTTCAGCTGCACCGCATATCGATCCGTAGAGAGGGCGAATTATTGGAGGACAGCCCCAACTGGTCGACCTCCTGGCGCTGGCTGCACCGCGCTCTTGCCCTCGGGCTGAATGTATCAAAAGAAGACAGCGGCACTTAAGCGGAAATCGGGATACGGTCGACAAAAAGGTCTCGCGCAAGCCAGATCTATGCCAGAACCTCGACTGAGGGAATACGCCGACACCCATGATGACGCCCGCAAGGTACTCCTTGTGGCGTATGCCGTCATTTTGATCGCCGGCCCCTCGCTCGGCACCATGACGCTGCGTTCCTCCGAGTGGTCGGTCTTCACCGCTTGCATGATCGGCACCTTGATCGCGTTGGTCGGATTGATCCAGACCCTTCGCCGCAAGAATCCTGAATTGTGGGGCAAGGTTTACATCTTCTCGCTGCAATCCGTCATTTTGTTCTCGGTCATCAAAACTGGCGGCGCCTTGAGCGGAGCAGTCGGCTGGCTGTTCACCATTCCAGTCCTTGCCGCCATCTTGATTGGCACGCGCTGGGCACTGGTAAACGCGGCCATCTCCGGAACGGCGTTCTTGGGGATGGGCATTGCTCACTTTGCTATCGGCAACTGGAAGCGCGTCGACAATTTGGATGAAGCGGCGTTGCTTGCCAGCGCCAGTCACGTTTTGTCCCTTGCTGTGCTCTTTTGCATGGTAATTTTGGGTGGCAAGCGGTTGGCAAAATCCCAAAGTGCGTTGCGTCAAGCGCGAGATGAAGAGCAACGTGCGAGTCAAGCGAAGAGTGCGTTCTTGGCAAATATGAGCCATGAAATCCGCACGCCGATGAATGGCATCATTGGCATGGCGGAAATGACTTTGGATGGAGATCTGCCCAAAGGGGAACGAAAGTCCGTCGAAGTGATTCTGTCTTGCAGCAAAGCCTTGTTGGAAATCTTGAACGACGTCCTTGATATTTCGAAGATTGAGGCTGGCAGCTTGACTTTGGAAAGCATTGCTTTCTCGCCGCAGGAACTGGTGACGGATGTCCGAAACAGCTTCCGAACCCAGATGGAAAACCGCGGCTTGACTTGGACGGCTGAGTTAGATGCCACTTGCCCGGCGATGCTCCACGGCGACCCCACTCGCATCCGCCAAGTCATCTTTAACCTGGTTGGCAATGCGCTTAAATTCACTTCTCACGGCAGTGTTGCCTTCAAACTTGCCTGGCACGACGAAAGGGAAGAACTGGAAGCAAGTGTGACGGACACTGGAATCGGAATTTCCAAAGACCGTCAAGCATCTATCTTCGAAGCATTCGTGCAAGCCGACGTCACCACTACGCGCGAGTTTGGTGGCACTGGTTTGGGATTGTCAATCTCCCGACGTTTGATCCATGCCATGGACGGCGAACTCAAGCTTCAAAGCAAGCGAGGTGAGGGTTCCAAATTCTGGTTCTGCGTCCCCTCGAGCAAGGCGGAAGTCGCTCCAGCGAATCCACTGGACGAGGTGGACCAAAGTAGCCGAATCTGGAATGCCCAAATTTTGTTGGTGGAAGACAACGCGGTCAACGCCAAGGTCGCCATGCACACCTTGCGCAAACATGGCTTGACGGTGCAGTGGGCCAAAAATGGCGTCGAGGCTTTGGAAGAGGTGGAAGCCAATGACTTCGACCTCGTCCTCATGGATTGCCAGATGCCCGAAATGGACGGATTTGAAGCTACACGTACCATTCGCCAATTGCCCTCTGAAAAGGCGGCGATCCCGATCATCGCCTTGACCGCAGGGGCGATGAACGAAGACCGCAAACGATGCTTCGAAGCAGGCATGGATGCTTACCTGAGCAAGCCATTCCGTCGGGATGCTTTTGAGCGCGTCTTAGCCAGGTTCCTGGACCGGCAAGCAGCTTAGGCGGATAGCGGCGAATATTCCCACAGCGGCGGCAAAAGCATTATGCTTCGCCACCATGAGCACGCGTTACGTCCTTGGGCTGAACCAGTACACCCACTCCGCCTCGGCCTGCTTGATTGATGAGCACGGGGAGTTGGTTTTCGCCTTGGCCAAAGAGCGCGTCACGCGCAAAAAGCACGATGGTGGCGATAACGCGGAAGTAGTTGATGCGGTGCTGCAAGGCGCTGGAATTAGCCCCGAGCAAATTGAATTATGCGTAGCCAACAACCATCTATTTCGAATTCCACTGTTTGAGCAAACGCTGCCGTGGGCGGTGGCATTGAACCAGCACCCGTCGACTTATCTCTCGCCGTCGAACCTGCTGCCGGGCGTGCAGCGGCATGAATTGTCGCACCACCTAGCACATGCTTGGTCGGTGCTGACCCACGCGCCCTTCGATCGCGGCTTGATTGTCGTCGCGGACGGCATCGGCAGCACCTACGCCGACGTTCATCGCTTGTCGTCGGGATCGAACTTGGGCGTTTACACCTCCGACGCAGACCTCCCCCATCACCCTGATTTTCGCCGCTTGCCGGATGGTATGGATCAGCAACTTGGCGAAGAAAATGCAACCTTTCGCGAAGCTGAGAGCGTTTATCTTTTTGAAGGGAACCAGCTTCAATCGCTGTGGAAGCGCTGGATACGCGAACTCAGCCCAGTGTTCCTTTACAACTACGGTTTTGAAAACCAAGAGTCGTTGGGTGCGGTTTACTCGCGCGTCTCCAGCCATGTGTTTGGCGATTGGAATGCTTGCGGCAAGATCATGGGCATGGCGCCGTGGGCTGGCCGATGGCGCGAGGGTGCTCATGATTTGCAGGCGGCAAGTCCTTCCGCCGCGACCGACGCGGACTCCCGTTCTGCCATCCTCAGCGGCCCGCTGGAACAGTTGCAGGTCAACTGGGAACGTTTGCGCAACGAGCCTGCGCCGAATCATTGGGAAGATCGCAGCAATCGTCCGCGTTATGCCCGACTCAGTGCCGACGTGCAGCACGACTTGGAAGATGTCATGCTCGACTTCCTCAAACGCCTACGCCAGCAAACCGGGGAACGCAATCTTTGCTTGGTGGGCGGTGTCGCGCTGAATTCGACGATGAACGGGCGCATTGCACGCGAGGCTGGGTTTGAGCAGGTCTATCTGCCACCGTGGCCAGGCGATGACGGCATTGCTGTTGGTTGTGCACAGTTTGGCCATGCTTTGCTGCATCCAGCCAACGATCCGTCGGAGCCGCCGCAACCATCGACCGCATCCAACCGCCCCACCAAGCCCAGCGCCCCATTCTTAGGTGGCAGCGCCAGTCAGGAGGACATCGAAGATGCGCTGCACGGTGCCGCTCACTGGATTGAAGTGAAAGCAGGCGGAGTCAACCCCGCCGCCGACGCACTGGCCGCTGGCAAAGTGATTGGTTGGTTCCAAGGTCGCAGTGAATTCGGTCCTCGCGCCCTCGGCAACCGCTCGATCCTGGCCACACCCGCGGATGCTGACATGGTCGAGCGCATCAATGCGATGATCAAAAAGCGGGAAAGCTTTCGCCCGTTTGCGCCCACCGTACTTGCCGAACACGCTGCGGATTGGTTTGAAAACGTCACCCCCAGCCCGTTTATGTCGCTGACGGTGCAAACTCGCGAGCATCAGCGCCAGCACATTCCGGCGGTCGTACACGTCGACGGCACCGCTCGCATTCAAACCCTCGAACGCAAGCACAACCCGCTCTACCACGATCTGGTCTGCGCATTCCATCAACGCAGCGGCCTGCCAATGGTGCTGAATACTTCGTTCAACATCAAAGGGGAACCGATCGTCGAAACCGCTGACGACGCCATCCGCAACTTCCTGGAAAGTGACCTCGACTTGCTGTTCCTGGGCGAGCACTGCATCCACAAACGCCGCTTCCCCGGTGACGACGAATGGACCGACCTGCGGCCCGTCGCCCACTCTGGTTTCACCGCCCAAATGCTGTCCAACGCCGAGGGCGAAGCGATGCAGATCAACTTGATGGCGCACGGCCAAAACTGGGAGGCCGATCAGCTGGAACTTGGAGTTCTGGAAGCCTGCACTGGAGAAAGCACCATTGCTGACCTACTGAGTGACTTCGAGGCCGAATTTGAAGTCGACCCCGCCGACGTCCTCCGCTGCCTGCAAACTGGATTCCAACGCCGCTTGCTGCACTTTGAGGCCTGACTCAACGCTACAATTCCCGCCATGACCGCCGACTCAGACCAGATCCGAATCACTGCCGAACCCCAGGGCTTGCCACAGAACTGTCTGTACCGCCTGGACCGCAATGTTTTCGCCGGCACCCTTTACGTCAGCGACTTGGAAACCGCTCGCCAGTACGTGCCGCTGGCCGCCGCAATTATGGAAGCTGCCGAGGGCGTTCGCGGGGTGCGCTTGAGCCACGCCGAGGTCCTGGTGACCATGGCTTCGGTGCCTGAAGATTGGCGCGTACCCGCCCGCTCGACGGGAGCCGCCATCCGCACTTTCCTGCAAAGTGGCGACCGTGCCGCCACCGAAAATGCGGTGGAGCAACTCAGCGGTGACGATGAAATTCGTGCCCGCGCTCAGAAGGTCGTTGACGATCAGCTCAACCCGGGCTTGGCCGCGCACGGTGGCTGGATCGAGATCATGGCCTCCGACGGCGCTGATCTTTACATGTCGATGGGCGGCGGCTGCCAAGGCTGCGGATCTGCCGGCTCGACTATGCGCGATGGCGTTGAGGCCACTTTGCGCAACGCGGTACCAGAGATTGGCGCCGTGCACGACGCCACCGATCACGCTGCGGGCGCCAACCCGTACATGTAATCAGTCGGCTTGAGCCGCATCTTGCTGCTCCGCAAGGTTGCGCTTCTGCCGCCACTCCAGCATTCGCCCCATCACAGTCTTGCGGTAAATCACGGCACGGCGGTGGTAGCGAATCGGCCCTTTGTAGGGCGACAAGCTGTGATCGTGATCGATCCCGCCTCGGGAGGCGTCGATGGCTTTCAAACCAAGTTCACCGGCTTGATGGATCATGAAATCCAGCAAAAGCGTGCCCGGTGAAAGTTTATTGTGCTCAGGAAGTTGAGCCAGGTTGTACGACAGGAAAACGTCGTTGCAAACCATGCCCCAGTGGTAAGCGATCCATTCTCCGTCGAGTTTTAGACCGGCCCAAGCCAATCGTTGCTGGCTGGCCAGGTTGCTCCACACGGATTGCATCGCCGACGCATTCTTGTTTCCCAAAACGCCGACGCCCTCGCGACCTTTCCACGATTGGTCTTCAATCGCTTGGCACAGTTGATA
>CAZMDZ010000067.1:0-7303 GCA_964565175.1 uncultured Planctomycetales bacterium | reverse complement strand
CCAGCAAGCGAAATTCGAACTCTGGAGTGCCCGCTTCTTCCAACTGGCGCGACCGTCGGCGCAAGTTGCGGCCTAACTTGCCGGTAGTTTTGCTCCCCGATGCTTCCATGTCCGCCATCATCACCATCGGGCTGCGCGAAACTGTGCTGAAGAACATGCGATCGCCGTGATCCGCACTCCAATCAGCTAGAGCTTGCTCAGTAGCTTGCTCTTGCGGAAGTTCACGCATATCGAAACTTACTGCCTTGTTCATGTTTTTCGACCAGTGATGGAGCAGCTTTCGGATAAACAACTGCAAAGATTCATCACTGGTTGCCGGAATAAAAACACAATCACTTGCTGGAAATCCAGCGGCACTCAGGCGCTGACCGACCACACCGGCTGGCAACGGGCTGAAGTACATCGGCAGCGCGGCGTGCCATTCGCGGGTATCGGGATCGACTAAAGCGGCGAGCAGAAAGTTGTCGCTGACGCCGGTGTGGCGCAACCACGGTTCCAGCCACGCCCGTTCCAAAAAGAAGGCGGGGGCTTCGTGACGGGGGGCGGAACGGCGGAGCAAGTCATCCCATTGGGATGATTGAGTTTGCAGCGCATCGGCCCCCTCGAAGGTCAGGAAAATCGGAGACAAGAGCAGGGAGTGGTTCGGGAAGACCTTTATCGTCCCAATTCACTCGATCCTGTGCAACATTTCGCCGCGCCTTTCTATCATGGTGCGCTGTCCCTTGGTTTACCCTCCGAACCCGGGTAATCCCGACACATTCTCGATGTCAGACACCCCCATTGCTCGCCTCGAGTTCGATGGCACCACCACCGAACTACCTACGCTGAAAGGCTCCGAAATGGAAGTCGGCGTAGATATCTCAAAACTACGCTCCAAAACAGGGCTGATCACCTACGATCCGGGCCTTGGCAACACCGGCTCGTGCAGCAGTTCGATCACCTTTATTGACGGCGAAAAGGGAATTCTGCGCTACCGCGGCTACCCGATTGAGCAACTGGCTGAGCACAGCGACTTCCTTGAGACGTCGTGGCTGTTGCAGTACGACGAGCTGCCTGGCAAGGCCGACCTCGACCTGTTCAAGGGCATGGTCACGCGCCACACCATGTTGCACGAAGACTTCCGCAAGTTCTTCGATTGCTTCCCCAAAAACGCGCACCCGATGCCGGTGACCGCCGCCACCGTTGGCGCGATGTCGGCGTTCTACCAGGACAAGCAGACCGCTGAGAATCTTTATCAAAGCGTCGTCCGCTTGCTGGCCAAGTACCCGACCATCGCCGCATGGTCGTACAAGCACTCAATCGGCCAGCCGTTCGTTTACCCGCGCAACGACCTCGACTACGCGTCGAACTTCTTGAACATGATGTTCGCGACTCCGTGCGAAGATTATGAAGTCAAGCCGGTGGTTGCTCGTGCGCTGGATCAACTGTTGATTTTGCATGCTGACCACGAACAGAACTGCTCGACGTCGACGGTTCGCGTAGTGGGTAGCTCGCAAGCCAACTTGTTCGCCGCCATCTCGGCTGGCATCTCCGCCCTTTGGGGACCGCTGCATGGTGGTGCCAACCAAAAGGTGATCGAGATGTTGGACGCCATCACCAACGAAGGTCAATCGGCAGCGGAATTCGTCGCTCGGGCGAAGGATCGCAAGTCGGGCATTCGTTTGATGGGCTTTGGCCACCGCGTTTACAAAAACTTCGACCCGCGCGCTGCGGTGCTGAAGAAGGCTTGCCACGATGTGATGAACGCTTTGAGTCTGTCCAGCCGTCAGCTAGAAATTGCGATGGAACTGGAAGAGATTGCGATGGAAGATGAATACTTCATCCAGCGCAACTTGTACCCGAACGTCGACTTCTACTCAGGCATCATTTACAAGGCGATGGGCATTCCAGTGAACATGTTCACCGTCATGTTCGCCATGGGCCGCATGGCCGGTTGGATTGCGCAGTACCACGAAATGCGCGCCGAAGAAGCACCGAAGATCAGCCGTCCGCGCCAGATCTACACCGGTCACGGCGTGCGCGATTGGAGTCCTGTCGAGTCTCGCGACCCCGAATGCCGCTTCTGCGGTCAGGTTTAATCCACCCCAAGCGGCTTCCCCCGCTTTGCGGCTAACCGCGCAAAAACTCAAACAAAGCCCGCTGCAGCCTCTGCCAGCGGGCTTTCTGCTGTCTAGGGATTTTTTGATTCACTTCAAGCTGCAGCGCCAAATACTCAGGCGCACGGAACTGCTTGCGCAACGCTGGCTGAAAATAAGTGCTGCGACCGACGTATGGGTAATTCAAGCGCACGCGAAAACCGGGATTTTTGGCCGCCATGGCTTGTTGCAAATGCGCGCGTAATTGCTGGGCGAGTTGCTTTTCCTCGGCGATGCGACTGTCATACATAATGCCCAATTCACACGGCCTGACCACGCCATTCAATTTGGGTGTGAAGCTGTGCATCGAGAGATGCAAGACCTGCTGGCGATTGCTTAACATCGCCGCCAATTCATCCTGCACGGCTTGACGATACGGCTGGTGATAGGCCGTCAAGATCTGCTGCTTTTGTTCGGCGCGGAGCTTGCGGCCAATGGGCGACCACAATTTGGCGTTGTCAGCGTCGCGATTGCAGTCACAGAGCAAACGCGTCCATTTTGTGGCGTGCAGGGGGGCTTGGGTATGTTTGGCCAAATACCTCGCGATCTCCAATGCGCCCGGATCCCAGCCGCGGTGAGAGCAACGCCAATGCGCCTCCCCTGCGAAGGTCTGCTGCCACTTGGCGGGCATTCGATTGCCACCATGCTCACAGCTTAAGAAAAGCTGGCGCCCAGCAAGTAGTGCGTTCAAGGGCAACCGCTCTTGACTAGTGATCGTTATCCAACGCGCGCTTGCGCTTGGCTCGGCGCACCCGGTAGGGAAGCAACCACAGATAGATGCCGGTCAGCCACAACAAAAACAGAATGATGGCCGACGGCAGGAAGATCCAGATTTTGGCGCTGTCGTGAAACCACGAACCATCGTGCAGTTCTTCGAAGAAATCGGAACGGCGATAAGCAGCCTTGAGCACGGTGGCGTCGGCGGTGGCGACTTGCACTTCCCATCGATTTTTGCCGCGGATCTTGATCACCCCTTTGCCCGGCCGCACGTCGAGGCGGTCAATGTCATCCCACGATTGCAGGTTGGCTTCTTCTACTGTTTTCAGCGCTTCCAGCACTTGGTCAAAGTCAACCATCATGCCCTTGGTTTCAGGCTTGGCGGTGCCTGGCTGCACCCATTCAAATTCCTTTTTGACCTGCAGCACCAAACCAGTGACGATCACGATCAACACTGGCAACGCACTGATGATGGCACCGACGCGATGGATTTTGCGGCTAGGACGAGCGAATCTCATGACCGGCTGGGCGGAGGACTAGGCTTTTGGCGCGGGGTGGGTCGCTTGGGCAAAAAGCCACGCCGAAAACGGCGTGGCTCGCTCCTATCCTACCCTTGATTCCACGCTGCGGACGAAATGGCGGCGAGATTTGACTGGCAGGAATTCGTTGGCAGCCGAGGGCTGAGCGCTTGGGAATGTTAGGCTTTGCCGGTGAAACAGTATCGGTCCCAACT
Organism: uncultured Planctomycetales bacterium; assembly: GCA_964565175.1. Taxonomy (GTDB): domain Bacteria; phylum Planctomycetota; class UBA1135; order UBA1135; family UBA1135; genus JACNIZ01. Next base: position 3,718 of record CAZMDZ010000067.1, on the reverse strand, counting down.
ACTCCTGGCGGCGGTTGTATTAATCGCGCTTGCCGCATGGGTGCTATTGGGCGACGACGATCCATCGAATTCAAATGCGGATGGACTCGCCGAGGTCAATCTTGAGCAGGAGGAGTCCAACTCCGATCCAGACGGCCAGTTGCAACAGGCGGAAACCGAAGCGCCGGACTCCCTCGCTGATGCCAACGATTCTGCTGCAAGCGATGGGGATATTCCGGAGCCGATTGAAACCACCCAGGCTCGAGTCGATGCCGGCCCAAGCCCTGAACCAGGAACGGTGCTGGTCCAAATCCTCGACAACGCTGGCAACCCCGTTCCTGGCATACAGGTCGCCATCGGCATGCAAGTCCCGTTTGAGAAACGGGCGATCCGCGTTGGCGACGCAACGTCGGCGGGTGAAAAGGGAATTGCGGCGGTGAAGTTGAATATGGAGTACCTGCGCAAGAACGCTGGCATTTTGCAAAACCCCGAGTTGATGGCCGACGCCAAGTTCCCAACTTCGAAGGCGGTGCGGATTAAGTTTTTGCTGGAAGATGGCCAAAGCCAAATACAAAAATTGGTGGTGCCGGACTTCCATTGGCTGACCGCCGAGGTTCGCCGCGAAGATGGTTCGCAGCCTGATTTTCCGGTTTCCCTGCAAATCTATTGGGCCCAACCCGAGACACCCGAAAAGAAGGTTTCTTGGAGCAACCGTCGATCGATTTGGCAAGATTTTGAAGAAGGCAGCAGCCGCTTCCCTTGCGAATCGGGTCTGCAACTTTGGCTAACGGCAAAGCCCAAGGATGGGCACTGCAAGCAGGGTGACCTGGAAACCCTTGGACCCGCGGTCGGCGAGTCGACTCCGCCTGCTTATGAACTGGTGCTTGGGGAAGACTATCCCGTTTTTCGCAGCCAGTTCTTGCTCGCGGATGGCACCGCTGCGGTCAACGCTCGAATTGGCTATTACACTCAAGACCACCGCATCGCCACCGCCGAAGAGGCTGCTGCTGGTAGAGTTTTCGCACCTGAGCAAGCGCGGTGGCGTAGAAATTTCCACACCGACGCAGAGGGTGTTGGCAGTTTCCCGATTAACGGCAGACTCACCGATGCCAAGCATTTCCGCCGTTGGGCATTTGTGTTGCAGAACCCAGACCCCCATCGCTCCTCTAAAAAGCTCGATGAAAATGGCGCCGAACAAGTGTGGGTGGACTTGCCCAATCAACTCGCCCCCGGCGAGGAATTCAACCCTGGGCCGCTGAGGATGCAAAACAAGCAGCTGCCGCTTTTGGCTGCAGGGCGGGTGGTGGATGCAGACGGCAAACCGCTGCGTCTTTGGGTCACCGTTTATGGGCCGAATGAAAAGGGCAGTTTGCGCAAGCGCCTGGCCCAAGTTCATGTTGGGCGCGATGGTTCTTTTTCCATCCTGGGGGAAACGCCTGTGGGCGGACAGATTCACGTCAGTGTGGGTGGATCTGGGTATTTGGGAGTTGGCGAGAATGTGGCGGCGGATACGACGGGTTTGTTTTTCCAGCTCGAAAAGGGCATTAATTTGAAGGGAAGGTTCCAATCAGATGCGCCGCTGCCTTGGATGGACATGGAGGTCAGAATTCCGAGTTATCGTCGCAGCAAAGAAGTGTTTGGCTCATTCACCTTTGATTACTTGAAGCCTGGAGAGGGTTACTACATCACCCTGGAGCACAACGATCGCGAACTCTACCGTGGCCCCGAGTTCTCTTTGAGTGGCAGCGGCGATCAATCCCCCGCCTTCCTCAACCCGATTGATCTAACTGGCCAACTGCGCGTTTGGAAAACCATCCCGCTGCAAGCCGACGGTACGCCATTCCCGCCCAAGACGTATTTTTACTTCATTCCCGATAGCGGCGAACCCACCCGCTGCCGCACCAACAAGCAAGGCGTGCTTTTCCAAGTCACAAGGTCAGACGTCAACAGCGCCAAAATCATTCCGCGAGATGGCTATCAACCCGGGGTGATGACCTGGCCGTGGACGACGGAGAGGTTGCAGTTGGATCCGGAATAATCAATCCTTGTGGCGCTGCCACATAGGGACCCATGCATCGATATCCAAAAGTCTGTTCGTATCCGCCCCTCGCATGTCCAACTTCATACCCTCCTCGCCGACCACGCACCAAGCTTCAGCCTCTGGGTAGTGTTCGACAATGACTTCGGCCCCGTTTCCCATCACGCAGATAATCCGGTGCGTCGGGCCATCCTTCATCCAAGCCGGGGGAGCGTGAGATCCGTCTGGGTAAAACCAAAGGGTGATTTTTCTAGCCTTATGCAATGCCCTTTTCCACCTTGCCAACATGAGTTCCTTAGCGATTCCAGCGTAGACGAGTTCACATTCGTGATTTGTTCGATCCGCCGGGCATGGGCAATAAAAAGTCGAATAGAGCTTCGCTGAAACAGGTTCCAGCCAGCTGCCGTCCAAGGCGACAATCGGGCTATGCTTGAGGGACATGGGTTCATAAACCAGGTGTTGGTTGAACCACTGGTTCTCTGTGATTTCAGGAATTGCCCCAGGCGGCGGAGAAGATTTATCCCAGCCTGAAGGTGTATAGATCTCCCGAATCCGATCTCGCGACAGATCCATCTTGAATTGGGGATTCCCCTCCACATAAAGGTGGTGCCACCTCAGCCGCACATCGACTTCTTGCCCATTATTCAAGCTGCACCTCACCCAAGAATTAGCTTTGCATCCACATCCACCACTCGTTCCATAGCGATTGCCTGGTAGATATACACTTTTGCGGGATAGGACTCTGAGTTCCCGAAGCACTACTTCTTCAAGCAAAAGCAAAACATCTTCCTTAGCCCGACCACCCCAAGTGTTGCGGGCAATGGCCCCATCATCCGCCCTGGAACGAAAATCATATTTCTGTGCAGAAACAACGCGAAGTTGCTCAAACTCCGATTGACTCTCGGGAGCCGAGCATGCGACAAAGACAAGCGGGATGAGCAATAAGACTGTGAGCCGAATGAACACTGCTCTCACCCTAGACTATCTTGGAGAACCTGTTTCTTAGAATCTACCCAGATTCGCAATGTCTGGGGAATTAGAATTTGGGAATAGCCCCAAATCGTAAGACTTTGTCTCCGTCAAATACCGCCACGACGCCCTCCTCAAAAACATTCCATTCATAGGGAGAAGTCGTCCAAGGGTATCGCATTCCTGAGCCTGGACCAGGTTCACCATATTCTGCTATGACCTGGGCTTTCGGCGAACCAACTCCTAACCCATTGGGCCCCACCATCCCTGGATCCGCCGACAGTATGGCGGTGATTTGATCAGTCTCTCCAAAAACAACGACGATCTTCCTCAAATCCAGGCGTTTGATTTGCTCGAGCTCGGATAAGCCTGGATAGTAATCATCTAACCGAGACCCAAGCCTGATATTTTCCACCCCAATGCCAGGAAAAATGGAAACATGTGGACCGTATTCCTGCTCACCATTTTCTGGCTCCCCACAGCTAAGGCTCCATGTCAACAGCATTGCCCAAATCAAGAAGAGTTCAGTTCGTCCCATAGAGTGGACCTGACGGTGAGAGTTAACGAGGTAGCGTATACAAATACCGCAGCAACGGCAGTTGCAGCAACGCGTGGCGGAATTCGTTGTCGAGGATTTTGCGCTCGACTTCCAGCGGTGCCGTTGGGATGACTTCGATCACTTCGTTGTCGTCCCATTCGGTGTCGTGCACTTTGACGGCGTTCTTGATTAAA
>CAZMDZ010000066.1:0-13991 GCA_964565175.1 uncultured Planctomycetales bacterium | reverse complement strand
CACGACTTTGGCTGGGCGGCGGAAAAAGCCACCAACCATGGGCGTGAGACCTTGGCCACTGGCATCGGTGCAAAGGAGCGGGAAATCGTCTTCACTTCCGGTGCGACCGAGAGCAACAACATCGCCATCTTGGGTGCGGCGCGCATGTATCAGCGCAAAGGCAAGCACCTCATCACTTGCCTGACCGAACACAAAGCAGTGATTGACCCGATGCGCAACTTGGAAAACCAAGGTTGGGAGATCACTTGGTTGGGCGTCGATGAACACGGTCGCCTCGATCTGCAAGAGCTGCGCGACGCGATCCGCGAAGACACGGTTTTGGTTTCGCTGATGCACGGCAACAACGAAATCGGGACCCTGCACCCGGTCAAAGAAATTGGTGCCATCTGCCGTGAAAACGGTGTGCTCTTCCATTGCGACGCCACCCAAACGCTGGGCAAAGAATGGATTGATGTCAACGAGATGAACATCGATCTCCTTTCGGGTTCGGCACATAAAATCTACGGTCCAAAGGGCATCGGCATGTTGTACGTACGCCGACGCAACCCGCGCGTGCGCTTGGAGCCGGTGATGTTTGGCGGAGGTCACGAACGCGGTTTGCGTTCCGGCACCTTGAACGTGCCTGGAGTCGTTGGATTCGCCAAGGCTTTAGAGATCTGCCTGGCTAACCGTGAAGAGGAGCAAAAGCGCGTCAGCGGACTGCGTGATCGCTTGCAGCAGAAGCTGGAAGAACAACTCGATTACTTGACCCTCAACGGCGATGCCGAACATCGCCTCGCTTGCAACTTGAACCTGAGCTTCGCCTTCATCGAGGGCGAGTCGCTGGTGCTGGGGATCCCCGGCATTGCCGTCAGTTCAGGCTCTGCATGCACTTCCGCCAGCTTGGAGCCGTCTTACGTGCTGCGAGCAATGGGCGTGGGCGACGATCTCGCTCACTCCTCGATCCGATTCGGAGTTGGACGTTTCACCACCGAAGAGGAAGTTGATTACGTTGCCGAAAAAGTCGTCGCTGCGGTCAAGCGGCTGCGCGAAATGTCGCCGCTCTACGAGATGGCGCTTGAAGGCATCGACCCGTCCACCGTTCAGTGGTCCAGCCACTAATTCCGTCCACAACCGTGGTCAGCCACTCAACCACCTGAAAACATGGTCTACAGCGAAAAGGTCATCGATCATTACCAGAACCCGCGCAATGTTGGTTCTTTGGATAAGGATTCCGACAACGTTGGCACTGGGGTCGTCGGCGCGCCCGAATGCGGCGACGTCATGAAACTGCAAATCCAAGTGGAAGACGGCGTCATCACCGACGCCCGCTTCAAAACCTTTGGCTGCGGGTCAGCAATTGCTTCCTCGAGTCTCGCCACCGAGTGGCTGAAGGGTCGCACCCTGGAAGACGCCACCGAGATTCGTAACGTCGACATCGCCGAAGAACTGGCTTTGCCACCGGTCAAAATTCACTGCTCGGTATTGGCCGAAGACGCCATCCGCCAAGCCATCGCTGACTTCCAGAACAAGCAGCAAAATGACTGATTCCACATCCACTCCCGCTGACTCTGGCGCCCCCACCGGGACCCAGACCAACCCCGCGCAAGCCAACCTCAAGGTCACCGATACCGCCGCCGCCGAAATCAATCGGCTGCTGACCGACAACGACCTACCCGACACTGCAGGCGTCCGCGTTGGGGTCAAAGGCGGCGGTTGTTCTGGCTTCACCTACTCGCTGGCTTTCGACATGAAGCCCGCCGACGGCGACGTCATTCTCGAAGTCAACGGCGTCCGCCTGTTCTGCGACCCGAAGTCGATGCTTTACCTCAACGGCACGGTGCTGGAGTACACCAGCGGCTTGCAAGGACGCGGCTTTCAGTTCCAGAACCCGAACGCCACCAGCACCTGCGGCTGCGGCGAATCGTTCTCGGTTTAACTAAAAACGGTTTCACCAAATCCATGAGCACTGCCTTTGAAGTTCTGGGCTTGGAGCTTGGCTTCACCTTAGATCCGGCAGTGCTCGAACAAAAGTTGATCGAAGCGAGCCTGCAATGGCATCCCGATCGCTTTGCGCTGGCGCCGGAAGCCGATCGATTGGCCGCCGAGGACTATATGGCCGCCATCAACGAAGCGCACGACGCCCTCGTTGACCCGCTGAACCGAGCTGAGATTTTGCTCACCGCCGCCAACGCAAGCGTGGATGGCCAAGACCAAAATCCAAACCAACACGCCGACCGCAACGCCGATCCGATGTTCCTGATGGAAATGATGGAACTGCGCGAAGAGATTGAAGCCGCCATTCAACAAGGCGAGGAAGCGGTGTTGCAACGACTTCAGCAAGTCAGCGCCAAAGAAGCTGAGGTCTTGCAGCAGTTTGGCGAACGCTGGCACCAAGCTGTTCCAACCGAGGGCGGCAACCCCAGCTTGCCCGAGCTGCAAAAACTGTACGAACACGCTCGCTACTTACGCTCTAGCCGTCGCCAACTGGAGCAGGCGATGCACGCCCAACTCTAAGCGGCGCGCCGGAATCACCGGCAACCACCCCGTCGATCATGGTCGAACTTCCCACCCTCCCAACGATCCAAGGATCCGATGCCGTCACTACGCCAATTCTTGGCATTGACCTCGGCACAACTCACACCCTAGTTTCGGTTTTCGACGCTGGCGGTGCGCGCATCCTGCAAGGCCCCGACGGCGAGAACTTGCTGCCATCGGTGGTCAGCTATCCCACGGATGGCGCCCCGGTCGTTGGCAAAACGGCGCTGCAGCGTTCGCGCTTGGATCCCAAACGAACGGTGCATTCGGCCAAGCGAATGATTGGCAAAGGCGTGGCTGACCTCGGCCGCGAACTGGCGACTTTGCCGTATTCGATTGTCGATGCGCCCGAACGCAGCGTTGCCATGATCGACCTGGGTGACCGGCTGCTTTCACCGGCCGAAGTGTCGGGGCAAATCCTGGCCGAAGCCAGACGCTGGGCGGCGTCGGCGTTGAAGCGGCCGTTGGAAGAAGTCAGCCGCGCAGTCGTCACCGTTCCTGCTTACTTCGACGATGCCCAGCGCCAAGCGACCCGCGATGCCGCCAAACTGGCTGGCATAGAAATCGTGCGCATGGTCAACGAGCCGACCGCCGCAGCTCTGGCTTATGGATTGGATAAGGGCGATGCCGAATACGTCATCGTTTATGACATGGGCGGCGGCACCTTCGACGTTTCCCTACTGCAATTCAAAGAAGGCGTGTCTCGCGTCTTAGCGACTGCCGGCGACACCTACTTAGGCGGCGACGACTTCGACCGCGCCATCATGCGCCACGGTGCCGAGTTAATTCGCGAACGCAGTGGCGTTGATATCTGGGATGACCCGGCTGCCAAAGCTGCTTTGCGAATGGCCGCCGAACGAACCAAAATTGCCTTGTCCAGCGCCGAAGAAGCGGAGCTTGTTTACCAAGATCCAGCGGCTGGAGTTGCTTTGCGCGAAACCATTGACTGGCGCATGTTCCAGGAATGGATTGCGCCACTCGTTCAACGCAGTTTGGATTGCTGCATGCGCGTCATGCAAGACGCCAGCGTGCCGCCGGAGAAAATAGATGACGTCGTTTTGGTCGGTGGATCGACCCGCGTGCCATTGGTCAAAGCCGCTGTTGCTCAGCTATTCCAGCGTCCAGCCAAGGATGACCTCAACCCAGACGAAGTCGTTGCTCTTGGCGCGGCGATCCAAGCGGGTGTATTGGGTGGCAAAGTCACCGACATGCTGCTGCTGGATGTGACGCCGCTATCGCTGGGCATTGAAACGATGGGCGGCGCGGTCTCCAAGCTGATCGACCGCAATACCGCCATCCCGGCCCAAGCCCAAGAGGGATTCACCACCTACGTGGATGGCCAGACTGCCGTCGATCTGCACGTCGTGCAAGGCGAACGCGAAATGGCAGTGGACTGCCGCAGCCTTGGCCGATTTATGCTGCGCGGCATTCCGCCGCAGCCAGCTGGATTGCCGCAAGTTGCGGTGCGCTTTACTCTCGATGCCAATGGCATGCTGCGTGTTCAAGCCAAGGAGCAGAAGAGTGGCGTCAGCGCGCACATTGATATTCAGCCCAAGCACGGGCTGACCGACGACGAAGTGGAAACCATGCTTAAAGACGCATGGGAAAACGCCGAAGTCGACATGAACGCCCGGCGCGTTGCGGATATCCGCGCCCAGCTGGACAACGTGCTTCGTGCCATTGATAAGCAGAAGCAACACATCGCTCACCTAACCGCCGACGAGCAAGAACGGCTGCAGGATGCCTTGGAAGAAGCTGCTGCCAGCGGCAACATCGAAAACGCTGACAAACTGAAAGGGGTGCTTGATGAGGTAGAAGAAGCATCCTTCCCGCTGGCCGAAGCGCTGATGAACTTCGTCGCCAAAGAAGCCATCCAAGACCAACAAGTTTCTGATCTATCATGAGCCGCTACAAGATCACCTTCATGCCCATGAACGTCACCGTCGAAGCCGACGCGTCGACACCTGAACCCACCCACGATGGCCGACCTGGCAGCATTTTGGCGATTGCCAACGCCAACGACATTGACATCGATCATGCTTGCGGCGGCGTTTGTGCTTGCTCGACCTGCCACGTGATTGTGAGCAAAGGCATGGATTCGATGCATGCGGCCGAAGATGGTGAAGAAGACATGCTGGATAATGCGCCGGGCTTAACACTCGATAGCCGACTCGCCTGTCAAGCCGTCGCTGATGGCAGTTCCGATTTGGTGGTTGAAATTCCGAACTGGAATCGCAACGAAGTTTCGGAAGAGCATTAATCCGCAGCTGCAACGACGATGAACGACAACCAACCACCGTTGAAATGGACCGACGTCGACGACATCGGTTATGCACTCTGGGAAACTAACCCGAAGCAGAACCCCTTGCAGGTTTCGTTTCCCGCTTTACGCGATCTGGTCGTCGCGCTGCCAGCTTTTGAAGGCGCAGCCGATGGTTGCAACGAAAAAATCTTGGAAGCCATCCAAATGAGCTGGCTAGAAGAGTTCCAGGATCAAGACTAAGCCGTTCGCAGTTACGACCGCTTAGGACTGTGGCGTCATCTGCTGTTCGCGCTGCCGCGATTCAGCATCCAGCACTTCCTCAGCCATAAAGATGGCCGCTCCAAGCGTGGTTTTGCCTTGCTCTTCAGCAGTGGTCAGCAGCTTAGCAACGGTGTCGCCAATGGCTTGCACCTCGCTGCCCCACTCCACTCGACCGGTGCGTTCGTAACCAGCGCCTTCAATCAGCGCACCGGCATTGAGCACAAAGTCTGGGATCAACATAATGCCGCGGTCGTGCAGCTGCGTTGCCAGTTCCGAACTGGCCAAGATGTTATTGGCAACGCCCGCCACAACTCGACATTGCAAGCGCTGAATACTTAGCTCATGCAAAATGCCGCCCAGGGCACAAGGCGCAAGGACGTCGGCATCAACGCGCAGAATGGCGGATGGATCGACTAGACGTACGCCAAGGCGTCGAGCGTGTTCGCAGGCGGCTGCCCGAGGATCTGCGCCGACAACCTCCGCACCTTGATCGAGCAGTCGCTGAGCCAGCGAATAGCCCACTGCGCCTAAACCTTGAATGGCGATGCGCACCCCTTTGAGGTCGTTGCAATCCAAATGCCGCAGCGCCGCCATGATGCCACTGGCCGCGCCCTCGGAGGTCGCTTCCGCTGCGGGCCGCAACTTTCCCGGGTGAAAAGCAGCCGCGTATTCCGTGGTTTCAGCGAGGTGACGCAAGTCATTTTCGTCAAAACCAGCGTCAGGCCCGGACCGATAAACGCCGTTCAGCGCCTGGATTCGGCGGCCCAACTCATGAACCGCGCCGCGTCGATCAAGCAGATGATCTTCAAGCACCACGGTCTTGGCGCCGCCACCATCAATACCCGCAAGCACACACTTGTAAGTCATGGTCTGAGCCAGGCGAAGTGCATCGAGCGCTGCCTCCGACTCATTGCGGTAGCTCCAAACCCGGATGCCGCCATAAGCGGGACCGCGCAAGCTCTGGTGAACAGCGATCCATGCCCGCAATCCAGTTCGTTTATCTTGGATGGCGATGAGCTGTTCATGGCCGCCACGGGCCATTGCTTGAAGAATTTCCATGTCTTGTGTGACTTACTGTTCACCAACGCGGTGCTGATCCTAGTCTAAACTACTTAGACTGACATGAAAGCACTCCGTTCCCATTCCCTGCGGCAAGACCTTTGGCAGCCGATCTTTCTGACGCTATCCCTTGCCGCATGCGGCACGATGGCCCAGACTGACCCCGGCGATCCAGGCGCAAATCACGCGCTCAACAGCGGTTCCGCTCCGCTGCAATCAGCCGGCTTTAGCAGCCAAACTGAAACCGTCGAAAATGTGCCGATCAATGAGGTCATTGTCGAATGTGAGCGCCATATCCGCTCCTGGCAGGTGGCTAGCTCGAACCGGCGCAATGATCCAACCGGCGAGACTGTCAACTCGTTGGAAGAAGCTTTTGCTTTATTTATCTCGCGTCACCGAAGTGCGTTGACCGAAATGGCAATCTCTGGGCCAGAACGGCCGCGCGGCATCGCTTCGGCTTCGCTGGGATTTAGCCGCGATCCATCCGTCAAGTCGATCTTGATGACCAACTTGTCGGATAGCAGTGATTTGGTCGTCGCCAATACTTTGTTCGGCTTGGCCATGCTTGGCGACCCCAATATTCCAGTCGGGCAACTCGAGGCAGCAATGCGCAGACCCTCGGCGTCGTTGGGATTGATGCGCAATGCGGCCTTTGCTTTGGTCCATCTTTCTCAGATCCGACGCACTGCCGAGCCACCGATGCCAGTATCCGACGACTGGGTGCGGCTGATGCAGTATTTGCTCCACCGACCCGAGCCTGAAATCCGCGCGCAAGGAGCCAGTGGATTAGGCTACCTTGGAGTTTCGTCGGCGGTGCCGCAACTGGCGAACTTGCTCGCCGGGGATCCGGAAAGTCGAGTGCGATTCGCAGCAGCGTTTGCTTTAGGGGAAATTGGCGACAAAGCCGCGGTGGAAGATTTACTTGGCGCCCTCCAAGATCCAGACTCGATGACCGCAGGTGCCGCCCGCGCCGCCTTAGCCAAAATTCTCGGCCAAGACATGGGCGCCAACCCGGAAGCATGGCAAGCGATCCTGCCGGACAAAGGATGAAATCGATCGTCACCCAGAACATTCGTTCGTCACAAAAAGCGGAGCGCTTCACCGAATCGGTGATTCGCGAAATGACGCGCATTGCCAACGAGCACGATGCCATCAACCTGGCACAGGGCTTTCCCGATTTCGCTGCGCCAGAACCGCTGAAGGAAGCCGCGGTGCAAGCCATCCGCAACGACATCAATCAATACGCGGTGACTTGGGGTGCGCCGCGCCTGCGCCAGGCAATTGGCCAATTCATGCAGGACCGGCGCGGCGTCACCATTGATCCGGACAGCCAAGTCACCGTTGTCTGTGGCGGCACCGAGGGCATGGTGGCGGCGATGATGGGCATCCTCGATCCGGGCGATGAAGTGCTGATCCCCGAGCCGTTTTACGAAAACTACGGTCCCGACGGCATCCTGACCGGGGCCAACCCGGTATTCGTACCGATGGGTCCAGACTTCGCTCTCGACGTCGCCGCCCTTCGCAATGCGATCACGCCGAAAACGCGGGCGGTCGTCATCAACACGCCGCACAATCCAACCGGGCGCGTTTTTCAGGCGGAGGAAATGCAGCAGCTTTATGACCTGGTGCTCGAACACGACCTGCTGCTGTTCACCGACGAGATTTACGAGGAAATCTTGTTCACTGGGCCGCATCAAAGCCCGCTGTTGGCACCAGAAATGGCCGAACGCACCATCGTCGTTTCGGGTGCGTCCAAAACTTACAGCGTCACTGGCTGGCGGATTGGCTGGGTGATCACGCCACCTACGCTCACCAGTGGCGTGCGCAAAGTACACGACTTTCTCACCGTCGGCGCCGCCGCACCGTTGCAAGAAGCCATTGCCGACGCCTTGCTTTGGGGCGATGAATATTATGAGCAAATGCGCACGGAATACCTTGAGCGGCGCACAATCATGGTAGACGCCTTGCAAAGCGCTGGCTTCGGTTGCCAAACACCCGAAGGCGCTTACTACATCATGGCCGACGTACGCCATTTGCAACGCGAGGGTGAAAACGACACCGAGTTTGCCATGCGCTTAATCACCGACGCTGGCGTGGCCACAGTGCCTGGGTCATCGTTCTACCAAGACCCATCCGACGGCAAACACTTGATCCGTTTTTGTTACGCCAAGCGCATCGAAACTTTGCAGGAAGCTGGCCGTCGGCTGCGCGCATGGAGTCAGTCGAGTTGATGCTGCGCGGCCATCCCCTGCTTTGTGGTTTCTTACTGCTGCCATGGACAGGGTGCGGAACGGCAGAGGAGCCCGTTCAGCCCGCTACATCTCAGGCCGAGCAGCCATCCTCAGTCGAACGGCTAGCTCAGATCGAGCAGCCACCTCAGGCACAACAGCAACTCCAGCAACCGGTGCCGCCCCTGCCACCACTGAGTTTGCCTGAGCAATTGAGCGAAGCGCGGCAAATGGGCACGGCAGCTCCAGACCCGACGCCTCGCCATTACTACATGCGCGGGCACATTGACTTTGTGCTGCAGGATCCCAACGCCGAAGTCATTGAGCAAGGTTTGGACTTGTACGTCGGCGGGCCGGATCGAATGAAGCTGATTTTGCGCACCACTGGCCGTCAGCAAGTGTTCTTTTTGGCCGATGCCGAACACGCGTGGCTACGCTTGCCGGATGCCACAAAAGCAACCGAATACGACAGCGAAGAGCTCTCCGGCGATTCCATTCTGCGCTGGACTGTGCTGCAATTCCCGTGGTCGGCGACTGACTTAGTCGATTGGCCTAACGCCGATGAGCAGTGGTCCAAGCTCACCCTCAACCACCCCCAAACGAAGCAACCGCAATGGCTGCTGAGCTTTGACGGCAATGATTTGCTGCAAACGGTCTTTGCTGCCGACAAACCGGATCAACCCGTCCTTGAACTTTCGGATTGGCGCGCCGGGAGCAGCGGCCAGTTGTTCCCAGGGGTTTGGATTTGGCATAAGCCGTGGGGAACCATAGAAGAGCACTTTGAATCGATCGCCGATGAGTCCTTGTTTCTCGACCGTTTGTTCGTGCCCTCCACTCAACGCGAAGGCTCGGCCTTTTTCGCAGGAATCAGCGGCTCTTTAAGTCCGTTGCACGCCGCCGAACAAATTGGCGTCGCCGCCATCCAACTTCGTTGGTTGAATCAAGCCGATTGGAAGCAACTAAAAGACCCACCTAGCGCACGTCCTTGGTGGCGCCACCATGCGCAAGCTGACATCGACGTGGTTTATTTGCTGGAAGACGGCGTGGAACTCGCCAATGATGCACCGCTTCAGCAATCGATGGATGGCCAAGAGTGGTTGCGCTGGCGCACCTTCAAGCAGCTTGATGCCGAGCAAGCGCGCAAGACGATGAATCAAATCGCCGGGCGCAGCGGCTTGACGGCAAGCGGTGAAATGTGGATCCGCCAACCGCGAGACAGCGATGGCGAGGGCGAGCGCGTTTACTTGTTAGCGGTGCGCAAAAAAGGTTGAGTCTGGCGCCAGCCATTCCACTGGACCGCCGGCCGGACGAAAACTCATCACTTCGGTTCGATGACCCGTTGCTTTTTCATATTCGTCCGGCACTCGGGCGCTGAATTCCTCCATAGCGTCGGCCTTGACTAACGCCGCCACGCAGCCACCAAAACCAGCCCCAGTCAAACGCGCTCCATAACAGCCCGGAATTTTTACGGCGGCGGCGACGAGTAAATCAATCTCTGGAATCGACACGTGATAAAGGTCGCGCATTGATTCGTGAGCTTGGGTCATCAACTGGCCAAACAGCGCAAGGTCGTTGCGGCGCAAACCGTCGGCCGCTTTTTCGGTACGCTCGACCTCGCCGACGACATGAGCAACGCGGCTACGTAACGGCTCGGGCAGGTAATGCTCCAGTTTTTCAAAGTCTGGCCGGTGTACGTCGCGCAAGCACATGATCCCGGGCAAGTGCGGCTGCAAAACCGACAAAGCTTGGGTGCACTCGGCAACTCGTTGATTAAAAGCGGACTTGGCGAGCTCTCGAGAAATGCAACTATCGATCACCGCAATCACTACCTTTTCGGAATCCAAAGGTAAGTATTCGCGGGTGAGTTCGGTGCAATCAAACACCAGCAACGAATCCGGCTTGGCCAAAAAGATCGCCGTTTGATCCAATATCCCACAGCGCACGCCGACGTAATCCGTTTCCGCCGCATGGGCCAAGCGGATCATTTCGTCGGCGGTTGTTTGCACTTTCATCCAGTGAGAAAGTGCATACACAATCACCGATTCCACACTCGCGGAGGACGACAACCCCTTGGCCATTGGCAAGTCCGCGCAAACATCGATATGAAAACCTGGGATTGGCCCCCACTCTCGGTTGCATTCGTAAAGCGCGCCTTCCAGATAAGCCGACCAGCCGTCGGTGCGCCCGGGTTTGAGGTCTCCTAGCGCTAAATCCACATCTTGCCCCGGAAATTGGGAGGATCGCAGGCGCAGGCGGCCGTCGGAGCGCGGGGTCATCACCGCGCAGGTACCCTTGGAGAGCGCGACAGGCATCACGCAACCGCCGTTATAGTCCAAGTGAGCACCAAGCAAGTTGGCTCGACCGGGAGCAAAAAACGCGCGCGTCTCCGCCGTCGGCGGCTGCTCTAGCTGAGAAATCGTGCGCTGGAGTAGGCTAGGTGTTACCGCCATACGTACAGAGGTTACGATGTCGCCTGCGGAATTTCGCCCACTTTCCCAGTACCCAAGATGACCCGATTCCTGCAGTTTCTGTGTTGCTCCGTCCTGGTTGCCCCTTTCACCGCGCAGCCTTCACCGGCGATCCAGCAGCCGACCCCGGATATCCAGCAACCCGCCGATGGCGAGCAAGCGGAATCCACTGAGCAGGCCACTGAGCAAGTCGCCAAGGCAGCAGTGCCGTTGCTCCAACGCGTCGCTTGCGAAGTCAATGGCCACAGCTTTACCGCTCACGATGTGGTCAAAGCCATCGGCGCTTACAACCAAGATTTAGAGAAGCTGGTCCGCGAGCAAGAAGACTACCAGCGGATGTACTTTGCTTCGCCGCGTTTTTTATTCGAAGTGCGAGCTTTCGCCGATCTCAAGCGACTCGAGGCATTGGGCGTGCCGCCGGTTTCACAGCGAAATTTGGAAGCAGAAGCAGCCGCATGGGCACAAGATCGCGGCCGACGTTTAAGTCCGCAGGGCGTGCTCAAGTCCAACGGCCTGGAGATCGAGGTGCGCGCCCGACTGTTGGCGCGCCAACCCAGCTCCTACTCGCAACAAGAACTGCGCCGCCATATGCTGCGCTCGGTGCCAGAGTTTTTTGGCACCTTGCAGTGCGCTTGGATTCGCATTCCGATGTTTAACGGCAACGAAAACCGCGCCCTAAGCACGACTGAAATCCAAGATATCTACGCCAAGCTCGATCAAGTTGCCAAGGATCTGACCGCTGAAAAAATCAATTGGGAAGAGGCGGTTAAACAATACAGCTCGGATCCCAAGAGCATCAAAAACAAAGGCGCGATTGGCTTGGTCCGGCGCGAAATGACCTCGCGCTACGAAGAGGGTTTCTTGCGTCAACTATTCCAAGATCTAGGATTCACTCAACCCAAAGGCGCATTCTTGCGCGGCCCGATTGTGGCTGAAAAAGCAATCTATTTGGTGCGCGTCGAAGCTCTCAAAGTCAACGGTGTCGTCGAGCTGACCCGGGTCCAAGATCGTGTAAAACGGTCGCTGCGCGAAACCACCCTGCAAGAGCAAATCCAGGGAATCCGCAAGGTGATTGAAGGCAAGGTGCTGGCACCACTGCTTTCTAAGGATTAGACGACGTCATGCCTTGTTTCACCCAGCTAGAGTCTTGGCCGCGCCGTGCTGCCGATTTGCCACAGACCCCGTTGCTGAATTCGGTGCTCCTGGGCAATCCGGGGACCTTCGAGGTGGTCGAGGTCATCAACGCCCACATGCGCAGCGCCGATGGCGGCTTGAACCAAGTCGACACCGAACTGGCGATGGCGCAGTGGCAACAGCTCAAGGCGGCATATGACAAAATCGGCGTCAAAACGGCGGAGCTGCCTGCGCAGGAAGGCATGCAAGATATGTGCTTTACCGCCAATCCAACCATGACATTGCCACTACCCGATGGCAGCAAAACCGTGTGGCTGGCACGTATGGCGCACCCGTCGCGCCGGGCGGAGAGCTCGTTGCACCGAGTTTTCTTCGAGCAAGCTGGCATGGCAATCCGTGAAATGCCAGCTGAGGTTGACCGCTTTGAAGGTTGCGGCGACGCAGTGCTCCACCCCGGTCGCTTTTTGATCCACGGTGGCGTCGGCCCGCGGACTGACACTCGGGCCTGGCAAGCCTTAGCCGACGCTTACCCGCAGCTCGACATCTTGACCTACGAACTGGTCGACGAACGTTTTTACCACCTAGATACGGCGCTAGCCCCGCTCAACCAAAACTACGCGCTCTACGTGCCCGAAGCTTTCACCGACCAGGGTCGCGAATTACTGCGCGCCGCCTTCCCCAATACGTTGGCTTTACCACTGGAAGAGGCGCTGCTCTTTGCCGGAAACGCACACTGCCCCGACGGCAAGCACGTCTTGATCGAGGAGCGGTGCAAAATCACCTACGCGTTGCTGCAAGAACACGGCTTTCAGCCTGTACCGATCCCGACCAGCGAATTTCGCAAGTCGGGAGGTTCGGTGTTCTGCTTAAAGCAGAGCTTCTAACGATCAAGCTAAAAGCTAGTTGGCTGGCGGTTTTAAATCGCCGTCTGCTTAGCTTTTTGAGCAGAGGTGCGGCTGCGCCCGTGCATGGCGATGCGAATCAGTTTGTCCAACTGAGCAGGAAGCGGCACGCCAGCCAAACCCATCAAGCGCGGGTACATCGAGATCGAGGTGAAGCCCGGCATGCTGTTGACCTCGTTGAGGTAAACCCGACCGCAGTGGCTCTGGACGCGAAAATCCACCCGAGCCAGGCCGCTTAAGCGCAGCAAACGGAAAGCTTCCCCAGCAACGCGCATCATCTTGATCCGAGCGCTCTTGTGTAGGTCTTCCACCGGCGCGACCAATTCGGCACTGTCGTCCTGGTACTTCGATTGGTAGTCATACCAAGAATCGGAAACGATTTCGCCAGGCTCGCTGATGATCATTGGTTCGCCCTCAAGCACCGCCACTTCAAACTCGCGGCCATCGATTTCAGGCTCAATCAGCACACGCTCGTCGTGCTGCAAAGCAAGCTCCAAGGCGGCCGCCATTTCGGATTCGTCGGCAACGCGACTGATGCCGACGCTGGAACCCAAGCGGTTCGGTTTGACGAAACAGGGCACTCCACGGACCAAGGCGCGGTGGATGGCATCGGCGGGGTCGGCGGCGTAATCGTCGCGCGTGACCTCGGCCCACGAAGGCACCTGGATGCCGTTGTAGCGCAGCACCACCTTGCTGAGGATCTTGTCCATCGCCAGCTGCGAGCCGACCGAGTCGGAGCCGACGAACGGAACGTCAAGCAACTCCAACCACCCTTGGATCAAGCCGTCCTCGCCGTAAGGGCCGTGCAGCACGGGGAAAACACACTCGACCCCAGGCGGTAGGTAGGGAACTCCCCCCTCCTCACCGGGATCTTGCCCCTCCAATAACCGCGCCGACGCCTTAGGTCCTAGCCAGCCACCCTGTCGGGTTATCCCGATCAGGTGGACCTGGTATTTTCGAGGATCTAGATTGTCGAGTACTGTTTTTGCGGATTGGAGGGAAACTTCGTGTTCTTCGGAGCGGCCGCCAAATAGGACGGCCAGGGGCAAAGCATCCGGGACCGACATGCCCACAAGCGTAAACTGTTGGGCCTCCGGATTCACCATGCTTTCCGTCATTCCACTCGCTCTGGTCATTTTCCAGAGCCTCGCCCAAGCTG
>CAZMDZ010000065.1:7875-14020 GCA_964565175.1 uncultured Planctomycetales bacterium | reverse complement strand
GTTCAAATCCCCTTGGCTCCACCATCTCTAATCGCCCGCAGGCCTAGAATATGGCTCGCGGGCTTTTTTTTTGCCCACAGGTGCCATGACCGAATTCTTCCACCCCGATCGCCTGCAAAAGCTGGCTGACCTACAGGAACAGGGCATTGAGCCCTATCCAGCGCGCTGCCCCGAAGGCCGCGAGCTGGGTGCTGGATTAATTGCGGCCTACGACAAACGCGAAGGCGAAACGGTCACCATCGCCGGTCGCGTGATGGGCCGCCGCGGTTACGGCAAACTGGCCTTCCTAGACGTGGTCGATGAAAGCGGACGCATTCAGGCGTGCCTACAGAAAGACCGCCTTAGCGCCGAGGACTTTGCCCTGCTCAAGTGCATGAACCTGGGCGACTTTGTGTCGATTACCGGAGAGTTGTCAAAGACCAAGCTGGGCGAGCCGACAGTATTCGGTGACGGCGCTGGCGACAGCGTCGGTAATTTCACCATCTTGACCAAGGCGCTTGAAAACCCGCCGGAAAAGTGGCATGGGTTGAATGACTCGGAACTGCGGGCGCGTCGGCGCTATGTGGACTTGTTTGCCAACCAAGAGGCGCGTGAAGATTTCGTTCGTCGATCGGCCATTATTCGGGAGATGAAAGACGTGTTTTATGAACACGGCTACCACGAGGTGGAAACGCCGGTTTTGCATCCGATTTACGGCGGCGCCAACGCGCGGCCTTTTGTCACCCACCACAACTCGCTCGACATGCAGCTGTACCTGCGCATTGCGCCGGAGCTGTACTTGAAGCGTCTGCTGGTCGGCGGCATTGAACGCGTTTTTGAATTCGCGCGGGTGTTCCGCAACGAGGGTTTGTCGCCGCGGCACAACCCTGAGTTCACCATGGTTGAGTTCTATCAGGCTTACACCGATTACCAAGGCATGGTGGAACTGACTGAGCAACTGGTGGTGGCTGCCGCCAGAGCTGCCGGTCTGCAACGCGAAGACGGCACCATTCGCGCCCAATTCCGCGACGCCGAATACGATCTCACTCCTCCATTCCGCCGCATTCGCTACGCCGACGCCTTCCGCGAGCACGTCGGCATTGATCCCGAAGATCGCGTGGCGGTGGAAGCCAAGTTGGCCGAGATGGACATGGCCGTCGGCGGCGAAGGCGAATACCACTGGTGGAAGGCGGTCAACGATTTGTTTGAAGAGTTGGTCGAATCGCAATTGCCTGGGCCGGTTTTTGTCACCGACTACCCCGCCGCGATTTGCCCGCTGGCTAAGCCGATTGCTGGCAACACCACTTGGGCTGAGCGCTTTGAGTTCTTCCTTGGTGGAATGGAGCTGGCGAACGCCTTCTCGGAACTCAACGATCCACAGTTACAGCTGCAGAAATTCCAAGAACAGGTCGCGGACAAAGACGACCCGGAAGCGCCTAACCAAGTGGACATGGACTACGTAAGAGCTTTGGCCTACGGCATGCCGCCGGCCGGTGGCTGTGGCATCGGCGTCGATCGTTTGATCATGGTGTTGCTTGGCAAAGACACCATCCGCGACGTCCTGCTCTTCCCACACATGCGTCCCGAAGAAGGCCTAGCCACCGACGACGAGAATGCCGAACCGGCAACTGCCGACGTCTAGCCCGCTGCGGCCGACCATTCGATCGTGTAAATTCCCTAAGTGGCGCGTCTCGCCCTCGCATACCTGATCCGCCGGCCGGTGCAAATCCTGGCCGTGTTCGGGGTGGCAATCGGCCTGCTGGCATTGCTGGTGGTCCTGGCGGTGATGAACGGGCTGATTGAGCAGGACCGCATCGCCGTGCGTGGACCACTAAGTGACATGCTGCTGATCCCAGCGGTCACCGAAGAAGTCCCCCACTACGAGCGATACCGCGCCGCCCTCGCCAGCGCGCCCGAAGTCGCCGCCACCGCGCCGCACCTGGTCGCTTACGCGCTGATGTCGATGCCTTACGGCGAGCAACGGCTGCAGTCGACGCGCAACTCCGATTCCAACGCCATTCAAATCGTCGGCATTGATTTGGATGCGGAAATCAACGTCACCCAGCACCCAGGCGGTTTTTCCGACGCCTTGCGCTCGGCCAAATTGGCACCAATCGCCAGTTTTGATCAACCCTTCGCTTACGACGGCGAGACGCGGCGCACCCGGTCGGGGGTTTTGGTGAGTGATCGATTGATGAACGCCGATCACTTCATGCGGCCCAATAGCCAGATTGAAGTTTTCGCCCTGCCTTACAAGCTGCCGCAGCCAGGTGAGCAGCTGAAGCCGACCAATGCCGAGCTGGTCATCGCCGGGACTTACTCCGGTAGCGATTACGAAATGTCGATGGACCGCATTTACATGCAGCGCATTGGTGTGCGCAAAGGTCTGCACGACACCCTGATTGGCACCGCCGCGCCCGACTTCACCGAGATTCTGATTCGCCTTGCCGACGGCGTCGACTTCGAGCAAGGCCGCGAGGCGATTTTTGCTGCTCTAGATCAAGCTAATCTGCCCCGCCCGGGCGGTGAGCAAGGCGGCGCGCTGCAGACCTGGGAAGAACGTCGGGCGTTGTTTTTGGGTGCCATTGAAAATGAACGACGCGTCACCACGCTGGTGATGTTTTTCATTGTCGTCGTCGCTGCCTTCGGCATTTTCGCCACATTATCCGCTTTGGTTCGCGAGAAAATTCGCGATCTAGGCGTGCTTGCGGCGCTGGGTTTTTCGCCTGCCCGTCGTGCCACTCTGTTGTTGACGGTGGGTTCAATGGGTTCGATGCTGGGCGCGCTGCTTGGATACGGCGGTGCCTTTTGGTTGGTCGACAACCACTTGACCGTCGAGCGCGTTCTGCGCGAGAAGTTCAACATCGAAGTGTTCCGTTCGGACTTGTACATCATCGACGGCTTGCCGGTGCAATGGGACACCCAGATGTCCGCTTTCCTCACCGTGTGCGCTTTTTTGGTTGGCGTACTGTTCACCTTAGGCCCAGCGTTGCGGGCCGCTTCCCTGTCTCCGGTCGAAGCTCTGCGCTATGAATAACACGCCCGCTCTGATGGCCCGCGACCTGTGCAAAAGTTACCGCGTTGGTAGCGGCAAGCTCGACGTGTTGCGCGGCGCATCCATGGACTTATATCGCGGCCAGATTTGCGCGCTGATGGGTTCTTCCGGGAGCGGCAAATCGACGCTGCTCAACATGCTCGGTCTGCTCGATCGTCCAGACTCCGGCAAGCTGTGGATTCATGAAAAAGAGGTTCAAAACCTCGGCCAAGCAGCGTCGGCTCGACTGCGCGCGGCGGGGTTGGGTTTTGTCTTTCAGCAGTTCCAGTTGCTGCCCGAGTTAAGCGCATTCGAGAATGTGTTGATGCCCCGGCGCTTGGCCGCACGGCGTTGGTTTGGTCGTCGGCGCATCGAACGGCAACGGGCACAAGAGGCCTTGGAGCGGGTTGGATTGACCGACCGCATGCGCCATAAGCCCTCTCAGTTATCTGGCGGCGAACAGCAACGCGTTGCCATCGCCCGTGCTTTGGTTTCCGAACCAGCGGTGCTGTTGGCCGATGAGCCAACCGGCAATTTGGACCGCAAAACCGGCGCCGAGATTTTGGATTTGTTGCTGCGTTTGGGCAGGGAAGGTTCGGCGGCGGTATTGCTTGCGACTCACGATCCAGAGGTCGCCGAACGCTGCGACCAAACCATCTTCATTCGCGATGGCGTGATTCATAACCAGGAGCCAGCGTGAGCATCAGCGTGTTCCCCTACCCGGAGCAAGCATGAGCTTGGTCAGCCTTGGCGTTCGCTACTTCCGCACCCGCTTATTGCTGGTGTTGTCGGCGGTTGCCATTGCTTTGGGAGTTGCCGTGCTGTTTGCTGTGCTGGCGGTGATGAACGGATTTTTGGCCGAACTGGAAAGCGCCATTCGCAGTCTTTCCGGTGACGCGGTGGTCGAAACCACCCGCACCAAAGATTTCCGCGACCGCGAGCTCAGTGACTTCACGGGTTGGTTAGAAGACATCGACGGCATTGCTCAGCTGGAACCACGGCTGACTTGGTATGGCTTAGTTGGACGGCGCGGCGGACGTTCTTTGAACGATCCACGTTCGGCTGATTTGAGTGGTTTGATGTTGGTTGGCACCGACGATGCCATGCCGGTGCTCCCGCCGGAGCAAGCAACTCTTCTGCCGCAGAAGAATGGGCCGGGCGGAACAACGTCCTCGCTGCCGATGACGTTGGGCGTTGGTGCGGCCAAAGAACTTGGATTGAAAGTGGGCGACGAAATTGGCGTCATCACTTTTGTTGGTCAGCGCGGCGGGCGCAGTGCTCCGCTGCAGACGACCTTCCAATTGGTCGGAACTTTCTCCACCGGCCGCTACGACCAAGATCTCAATCGCGCGGTCGTGCGGCGTCAGGATCTGGCCGAGCTGCTGCGCCATCCCACTGGCTTTACCCAACTCGTGATCCGCACCGACGCCGACGCCGACCCGTTGCTGGTCACCGAAGCTGTCGAAAATCAACTGCAAGTGGTTGGCGCGGCGGTGCCGGGCTACCGCACGGTCTTTAGTTGGCGCAATAGCGGCGGCAATTTACTGCGGGCGGTAGAAAACCAACGCGGCATGCTCAGCATCGTCTTTTTCTTCATTGTTTTAGTCGCCGCTTACCAACTGGTGGCCACACTGACGTTGACGGTGACCGAAAAGCGACGGGATATCGGCGTGCTTCGAGCATTGGGCGCTACGCCTCGGCGAATGGTGCGATTTTTCGTCACCCTCGGCTTGCTGATCTCGGTGCTGGGCATCGCGCTTGGCTTGCTGATTGGCAATTGGCTCATCCACAACCTGACCACCGTTGAAAAGTGGATTGGTGGCGGCCAACCGATCTTCCGCGCCGAGATTTACAAGTTCGACCACATCCCGGTGGCGGTGGATTTGCCGTCGGTGTTGATGTTGGTTGGACTCACGTTGTTAGCGGCGCTGGTTTTCAGCTTGATTCCGGCTTGGCGTGCCTCGCGCTTGGGCGTGATTCAAGTGTTGCGCAAACGCTAACGACAGCCGCAGCGGGCGGCATTGCTGGCGCTAGTACAGCGCGGTGCAGTTGGCTAAGTAATCATTGCCCCAGCCATTGACTGACAATGCAGCTTGAAAAAACGGTGACTGGTAATCGTCGTAAGCGAAGGATCGTTTGCCGGTCGGCATGTGACCGAGGGCGGCGGCAACGGTTGAGTTGAAGCTCTGACTGGGGATGTGGAAAGCATCGCTATCGGTGCGGTAACCGGACCAATTGCCGCCGTAGAAAATGCAAAAATCCGCAGCGATGGTCATGCCGCAACCCGCTCGATCATTGGGTAGCGTCGGCAGCTGCGACCAGGTTTGCAAATTGAGGTCAAAGCACTGGAACAAGGTGCCGGTGCCATAGCCTGCCGCGACATAAACCTTGTCAGCCTCGACATCGCCGCTGTGCAGGAATTGGGCAGTATCCATCGGCGTGGTTTGGCTCAGCACACCGCTGACGGGGTCGAAGAAAAAGCACTCGTCCGTTGCTGCGCCACTCATGCCCGCTTGAACACTGCCGCCACAGATAAAAATACCTTGGTTGGCGGTGGCAACGGCAACGCAACCATATACCGGTTGAGTCAAAGCGGTGGCATGCACGCTCCAAGTGTCGGCTTGAGCATCGTAGACTTGGATTGCATTGGTGCGAGTTGCGGTACCCGTCCAACCGCCGAAAACGTAAATCTTGCTGCCAACTGCGGCCACCGAACTGCAAATATTGCTGACAGGAATCGGCATATCAGTCAGCGAGGGCTTCCAACTAACGGATGGACCATCAAAGATTTCGACGCGGTGGGCGCGATTGAAGCCATACACGGTGTCGTCGATTTCTCCGCCGATGAGATAGAAGGTCGCGCCGATGAAAGCACCGCCGGGTCGTGAGCGTTCGACCACATTGCGGGTGAAATTGGTCCAGGTTGGGATGTGATTGCTGTTGATCGAGCCAGATCGACCACTAAGGTCAGCGGATAGGGCTAAATCAGTGGCCTCGCTGCCAAAATCGGAGTCGGCTGCGCTGGAGTGAAATGGATAGATAGGCTGGCTTGGCGAAGCTTGCGCAGCTGCCGGGGAGCAAAAAGTGGCCCAAATGGGCGCACTTGGCAGCCCAAAGTGCCCCAAATGGCTT
>CAZMDZ010000065.1:0-7865 GCA_964565175.1 uncultured Planctomycetales bacterium | reverse complement strand
ACAAATTTCATGATTGAGCAGCACAGGGTTGAATGACCGGGGGAGATCGGGATTGGATCCTAACAAATGCTCCGCCTGCCGCCTTTCACAGGTGAAATTCGGCGGCGCGGAGTTACATTAAACCCAGACTTGAACCTCCCCCCAAATCATGGACGCTCGCGAACAAAAATATCTTCTCTGGTTTGCTGAAGTAGACAATTCGGACGCCGATTTAGTCGGCGGCAAAGGCGCGTCGCTTGGCGAGCTTTTCCAACAGCTGGTGCCCAAAGGGGTGCGCGTTCCGAACGGTTTCACCACCTCGGCATTGGCCTACCGCACCTTCCTCGAGCATCCGTTAGAAGGCGGCGATTGGAATCAGGTTCCAGTGCCCGAAGGCTTGAACGAGGTGCATCTCAAAGCGCTGCGCTGCACCACGCTGCAAGAGGGATTGCGCGCCTGTTTTGCCGACGCCCGCCACGACGATCACCTTGAAATGCACGGCCGCACACAGTTGGCTCGCGACATCGTCGCCGCCACGCCGATGCCCGCCGATGTTGCTGCGGCGATCACCGAAGCCTATGACCAACTGTGCGAGGAGTACGGCGCTCGAGTAGACGTCGCCGTGCGTTCTTCGGCGACGGTAGAAGATTCGGCCGAAGCGTCTTTTGCTGGCCAATGTGAGTCGTATTTGAATATCCACGGTCACAAGTCGGTCCTGAAGCATTGGAAATTGTGCTGTGCTTCGTTGTTCACCGAACGCGCGGTGTCGTACCAACTCGCCAAAAGCATGGATCCGCTCGACGCGGCGCTGGCAGTGGTGATCATGAAAATGGTGCGCAGTGATTAGGCGACTTCCGGCGTGATGTTCACCCTGGACCCAGATTCGGGCCATCCGGGCGTGGTTCATATTTCGTCGTCTTACGGACTCGGTGAATTGGTGGTCCAAGGCAGCGTTTCACCCGACCATTTCACGGTGTGGAAGGAAGGATTGCGCAAGGGACACCGCGCGATTGTGCACCGATTCCTCGGCGCCAAGGATGTTCAGATGGTCTACGGCGGCCAGGGTGCATCGGAATTCACCGAAAGCATCGACGTCACCTCGGCGCGGCAACGGCAATGGTCGCTGACTTTGGAGGAAGTGCTGGAACTGGCGCGAATGGCGTTGAAAATCGAAGAGCACTACGGTCGGCCGATGGATATCGAATGGGCCAAGGATGGCCGCAGCCAGGATTTATTCATTGTTCAGGCGCGGCCGGAAACCGTGCACGCCCAAGCGGAGCCGTCGCGGTTGATTCGCTACCTCATGGACGCTGAATTGGTTCAATCGCTGATCCAAGGCGGGCATGTCCTGGCCCAAGGGCAGGCCGTCGGCACTCGGATTGGGACCGGTCGAGTGCGTAGGTACAAAGATTATGAGGAAGTTATCGTGCGCAAACGGGCATTGCGCAACCGTTTGGTCGCTGGCGAAAGCATGGATGACATCCCCTACGACGAACGCGTCTTCGATAAAGGCGACGTGCTGGTTACCGAGATGACCACGCCGGACTGGGAGCCGATGATGAAGGATGCGTCGTTGATCGTCACCGAAAAGGGTGGACGCACCTCGCACGCGGCGATTATTGCGCGTGAATTTGGCATTCCGGCGATTGTGGGTTGTGAAGGTGCGACCCAAAAATTGCAGCCGTTGCAGGAAGTCACCGGCACCTGCGCCGAGGGCGACACCGCCTTTGTCTTTGAAGGCATTCAGCCGTTTGAGATCGAAGAAACTGAGATCGATCTAAGCACCGAATTGAAAACCAAGATCAAACTTAACGTCGGCTTCCCGGCCAAGGCGTTGGCGGATTCCCAGCTGCCAGTGGACGGCGTTGGCTTGGCTCGATTGGAGTTCATTTTGACTTCGGAAGTCGGCGTGCACCCGTTGGCGTTGTTGTACCGCCGCGAATTGGGTCACTTTGTAGAAACCGGTGAGCTGACCCACGAGCTCGAACCCTTCCGCGAAGCGCTGGAGCGCGCGCGCGAAAAAACGGAAGACTTGCAAGCGCTGCTTTGGGCGATTGATCGTCGCACTTCTTCCTACGCGGACAAACGCGAGTTTTTCGTCGATCGCGTGATGGAAGGCGTCGGTTTGATTTGCGCCGCCTTCCACCCACGTCCCGTGTTGGTGCGGTTGTCGGACTTGAAGTCCAATGAGTATCGCGAGTTGTTGGGCGGACGCTTGTTTGAGCCGCAGGAAGAAAACCCGATGATCGCTTGGCGCGGCGCATCGCGTTATTTGGACCCCTGTTTCCTGCCCGCCTTCGAAATGGAGTGCGACGCCCTGCGCTTGGTCAAACGCCGCCTTGGTTTGGACAACTTGCAGTTGATGGTGCCGTTCTGCCGCACGCCGGAAGAAGGCGAGCAAGTGCGCACTTTGCTGGATGACCGCGGCCTTGGATCCGAAGCAGGCGTACCGCTGTACTTAATGATTGAGCTGCCGTCGAATGTGATCGAAACCGACCGCTTCATCGACGCGATGGACCTAACCGGCGGTTCGATCGGTTCCAACGACTTGGTGCAAACGGTTTATGCGGTCTCGCGCGATGACTTGGAAAACTACGCCAACCCAGTCGACGCGCGTTCGCCAGCGGTCAAAACTTTGATCCGCCAAGCAGTGCAGTCATTCCGCGACCGCGGTTTGGAGATTGGGATTTGCGGCCAGGCTCCGTCGGATTACCCGGACGAGGTGCCACCGTTCTTGGTTGACTGCGGCATTACTTCGATCTCGGTGACGCCAGACACCGCCATCCCGGTTCGATTGGCAGTTGCCAAGGCAGAAGCGAAGACGAAGCCTTAATTGCCCTCAAGACTTTTCAGCCGCTTAAACTCGGGCTTGGCTCGCTCATCAGCATTGAGGTAGCGCATTTCCGTGGTCAAGATCACCGTCGCCATAGCGGTGGTGTAAATCCGGCCTCCCCAAGGTGCCCACACCGTCTCCGTTGACCAACTTCCGTCTTCTTGGCGTCGGGAAATCAAGGCGTTGTGCAATGCTGTGCGCCATTGCTGCCATGCATCGCCACCATATTGATGCACCGCTGTGCTCGCCCAGTACCAATAATGCAAATCGGCAATCGAACCCTCGCGCGGCAATCGATCCAACAACAGTCCAAGCTGCGGATCGAGTTCAGAGTGATAACTGGCGTTTTTCCAGGTCAATTTGCCTCGGCTATCGGTAGGCGCTTGCTGTAACAAACGCACCGCCAACGCACCGGCAGTAATGCCTTCGCTTCCCGAAGTCGAAACCTTGCTGATATCAAACGGCTTGGTATAGCGAAATGCCGAACCGCCAGGGCCGCCGCCAAATCCCATCGTATAGCCAACTCGGCCACTTTCCCCGGTCATGCCTTGGAACCAAGCATCTGCGTCGAGCAATGCCTGCTCATCGACGCCAAAGCCTGCGCCCTTAGCCGCCAATAACGCAGTTGCCATCCAAGCGGTAGAAACCGAATCGACCATGCCATTGGGAGTTGCGGCGTAACGCCAACCGGACTGCGGGTTGCGGCTTTGCTCAATGAACTGCACCGCCCGACGAATCGGCTCGACCAATTCCACTGGCTGATCGCCGTAAGCATAAGCTTCGCAAAGCGCCATCGTCGCCAGGGCGTGGTTGAACGGATTGGCTTGCCCGGCCTCCATGCCAAAGTTGCCGCGCTTGCTCTGAATCTCGGTCAGGTAATGCACGCCGTTTCGCAGATTCTCTTGGTAATCACCGTCATTCAAAGTGTTGCCGTAACCCTGTAACGCCAACATCGCCAAACCAGTCACACCAACGTCATAAATTTCGTGGCCGCCGTCTTGGGTTTCGCACATCCAGCGCCCGCCCTTTTTCTGTTGCGCGGCAATCCACTGCTGCGCCTGTACCACCGCTTGATAATCCTCGCACTTTTTCAATGACGACGCACTGCGATGTTCACTTTTATGCCCTGGGTGCAGACAACGGAATCGCGATTTGACCTTGCCACTCTTGGAGCGAGTGCCAATGCGGTCGGTCGGATACCAAATCATTTCCGGACGCGGCACGTCCTCCATCAAGACCTCATCGGTCATAGTTGGCTTGGCTTCCGAATTCTGGTCTTCACCGGTTTGTATAACGGGTGGCGACGCGATCATCCATGCAAAAAGAATCAGCGAATAGAGATCCATATAGTTACAACATAACCAACTGCCCTAACGTTGGGAAATTATTTTTCTCTTGAGGATCGTTTCTTATTTTTGTCCTTTGCGCAATTCATGGTTATTGAGCAAACGCAAGCCACTGACTTCAACGGTAATGGCGCCGTATTCGTCGCGTGGTATGCCTTCGAGCAAATAAGGCCCACGAGTTAAAACCCATGGTGCTAAGCGTTTATAGGCCTGTGGAAACATCACCGTTTCGTAGATGGCGGTAGTGTCTTCGAAGCTCAGGAACATCATTGGCTTGCCACTGCGCGTGGTGATTGGTTTTTGCGTCACTTGCCAACCAACTAATTTGATTCGACGGTTGACGTGTTGCGCCAACATGCTGGCAGGAATGGCGCCGGATTCGCGGATGCGTTTACTGTGCAGGGTCAATGGATGCGCACTAATTAAAAAATCCAGCGCTTCGAATTCCAACTCCAACAATCGCTCCGGCGTGAATTCTTCGGCCGCTGGCGGCGTGGGCACAGATTCCACCGCAAACAAACTTGGCGCGCCGTTGACCGACGCCCCGCAACGCCGCCCATACAGTGCCGCCCAACGCATGCGTTCTGCTCGCGTCATGCTTGTTTGCGGCACGCTTGTTTGCGGCATGCTTGTTTGCGACCGCGCCTCAGCCAAGCCATCGCAAGATCCGGCTCGAACCAAAGCCTCCATTTCCTTGGCCTGAGGCTTCACTCGGTCGACGAAATTCTGCAAGTCGGTGTAGCTCCCCCGCTGGTGCCGTTGCTGCATGATGCGTTGCACCGTGTTGCTAGCCAATCCTTGAATTTGACGCAGCCCCACCTGCACCGCGTCGCCGCGACTTTCAAACGACTCGCCAGCGCGATTCACACACGGCGGCAGCAACTGCAAATTCATCCGCCGAGCTTCAGCGATGTAAGCAAAGGTTGAGTAATAACCGCCATAATTGCGCAAGACCGACGCCATGAATTCGGCCGGATGGTGGGCGCGCAAATACGCCGATCGAAACGACACTTCGGCGAAACTGGCGGAGTGTGCTTTGCAAAAGGAGTAGCCGGAAAAGGATTCAATCTGCCGCCATAATTCGTCGGCGATCTCCGCACTTAAACCAGGTCCAATGGGTTGTGGGCGTTGCACACCGTCTAAGAATTGTTGCTTCCACACAGCAATGCGTTGATACGCACGTTTTTTAGACATCGCCCGACGTAAACCGTCGGCTTCCCCTGGCTCCATACCCGCCAAGCATTGCGCCACCTTGAGTACGTCTTCTTGGTAGGTCATGACGCCGAAGGTTTCTTCCAACAGCGGCCGCAGTTCGGGAGCGAGGTACCAGTCGTCGGCGTGTTGGCCGTGGCTGCGGGCGTGGTGAAAGCGGTCGATGTACGCGCGCATCATGCCCGACTGTGAAATGCCGGGGCGGATGATGGAGGATGCGGCGACTAACGCTGGAAAGTCGCGGCAACGCAGTTTGAGTAACAGACTGCGCATGCTCGGCGACTCGATGTAAAAGCAACCCATGGTGTCGCCGCGTTCGAGCAAATCGCGAGTGCGCGAATCGCGTTGTGGATTGACTCGCGCCCAATCGATTTGCAAACCGGTGGTGGTGCGCACTTGCTGCACCGCATCGCGGATCACCGCCAGGCCGCGATTGCCAAGTAGATCGATCTTCAGCAGCCCGGCATCTTCGACCGGATCCATATCCCACTGCGTAATCACCACCGCGCCGCGCTCGGTTTGCTTTTTGGCAGGTTGCAGTGGCAGGTGATCGGTCAGCGGCGTCGGCGCCAAAACGATGCCGCCCGCATGCACGCCCAAGTGACGCGGAAAGCCATTGAGCTCGGCGGCGTGATGCAAAATACTGCGCCACGGTTCGGCATCCAGCGGCAAGCGCGCGGTTTTGGGGTGCAAACGCAACTTCTCTGGATCTAGCGCCCCCGCCCGCGCCCACGGCAGCGCCCGCGTCACCGGACCGATTTCAGCCGCCGGCACCCCCATCGCTTTGGCCAATTCGCGCACCGCCCCGCGCGCAGCAAAAGTTTGATGGGTGCTGATCATCGCCACCCGATCGCGGCCGTAACGTTGGTAAACGTAATCCAAAACCCGATCGCGCTCGTCCCAAGCGAAGTCCAAATCGACGTCGGGAAAATCGCTGCGGCCACGGTTCATGAAACGATCAAACCACAACTCGTTTTTGACTGGGTCGACGTGGGTCAGGCCAAGCAAATACGAGACCAAACTGTTAGCCGCCGATCCGCGTCCGCAACTATGAATCCGCTGCTGCCGCGCCCAACGGGTGATGTCGGCGACGATCAAAAAGTAGTCGGCCATGTCTTGCTCGGCGATCAGCGCGAGTTCTTTGTTCAACTGCTGCCGATAGCTGCGGTCCCAAGGCGCGCGCCGCCGACGTCGTCCGCGATCGCATAGACGTGTGAGATGGGCCAACGCCGAACGCCCGGCTGGGACCGGAAATCGTGGCTTGCGCGGTTGGCCGATGGGAATGCGCCAGCTGCATTTCTCCGCTAATTCTTCCGCCCCCCGCAATGCTTCCGGTGCATATCGATAAGCCAACTCCATCTGTTCGGGGCTGTGCAACCACGCCGACGGCGCCGCCAAATTGCGCGCCGTTTCGTTTTCTTCCAAGCGCGCCAAGTTGACGTTGGCGCCGATGCAAACAAGCAGTCGATGGCGTTGGTAATCCGGCTTT
This sequence comes from uncultured Planctomycetales bacterium, assembly GCA_964565175.1. Lineage (GTDB taxonomy): Bacteria > Planctomycetota > UBA1135 > UBA1135 > UBA1135 > JACNIZ01. Next base: position 1,006 of record CAZMDZ010000065.1, on the reverse strand, counting down.
TGGCTAAAAGCGACGGTGGGTGCGGCAATCGCTGGTAGTTGCAGCTTGTGCGCCAGCTCAGCGTCGACGCCGCCACCGTTTAACGGCCGCACTCGCACGTATAAATCTTCCGTCCCGCGCGCGTCGCGCAGTTCACCCAGCAATTGCTCGTCGCTGCTTAAAATCGCCAATCCACGCGCCGATTCACGGCTCAAGCAATCAACTAAAAACCGCGAGCGACCGATGCCCGATGCCTCGCTGTGAATGGGTCGACCAGCAAAAGCGACCTGACTACATAAACGACACAGCGCCGCCCATCCTTCAGCGTCTTCGGCGATGGCTTGTAGATGGATGCCTTCGACCTGAAAACGCACGCCAAAAATCGGCTTGAGGTCGGCCGCATCGCAAGCTTTCTGAAACGGCACCGCGCCCCACAAACCATTGAGATCGGCCATGCCCAATGCGTGAACTCCAAGCTCCGCCGCCCGCTCCGCCAGTTCTTCCACCCGCGACGCGCCCCAATGAAACGACCACGGGGTCGCCACTCGTAACTGCACGGCCGCGCTCATTGACCAAAACGTTGCGCTCGCCCCGCCGATGCTTGTTGCTTCGCTTGTTGCGTAGCCTGAAATGGCGTCGGCGCGGCTTTGCGTTTGCCTTCGCGTTTACTCAGCCACACCGTTTCTCCAGCACGCACTGAAGTGACGCCGTACTTTTCGCGCACTTGATCCAGCACAGTGACCAAACTGCGACTACGCGCCGAGTCTGGGTCGAACAAATCCCCCTGCCAAAAGCCGCGACTCAAACCACCCAAACGCACGCCCAACAAACGCACTAAGGTGCGGCGCGTCGCCATTCGGTGCAGCAACTCGCGCAGCGGTGCCAGCAATTCCAAATCGTGATCGGTGGCTTGTTTGAGGGTGGCGTCGCGGGTTTCGGTGACGAAGTCGGCGTAGCGCAACTTCAAGCTGACCTAAATTGCCAGCCTCGAATTTTGCTCCAAGAAGTTCGAGAAGGGTCAGTTCGC
>CAZMDZ010000064.1:0-14056 GCA_964565175.1 uncultured Planctomycetales bacterium | reverse complement strand
CACCTTTGGCCAGCAATTCGCAAGCTCCCCAGCGCTGGCCGTCGGTTTGCCATTGCTGAATCAGCGCGCCGCTTTCATCCAACAGCAATGCTTCTGCCTTTTTATGCACGCTGAGCAAATTCCAACCTGGGGCGACCGCCTTCGGCTGCTTGATCAGCAAGCCACTCAACCGCGCTTCAGGATCGGCCACATCGACGTAATCGGCGTAGCCCAATTGCTCGAGCAAGCCGCCGTTACCAGAAGACGCCTGCGAGCCACTGGGACCGGTGCTGCCTTGATTCGCACCGGCTTGAATTTCACTCGAAGCCGACTTTCCGCATGAAAATGCCAGCAGCAACACCCCTGCAAGAATTCGATTCATCTGATCGGCATTCTAGAAGAAAGAAAAAGCCGCCACCATCGAATTGGTCCTTGTTGGTGCAAACTGCGATCGCCTAAAATCTTCACCATGCAGCTTGCTCCGCTCGCTTTGTTGGTCCAGGATTCTGCGCCATCCTCCTTTTACCTAACCAGTTCCTTGGAAGGCATCCTGACCATTTCGGTTTGGCTAGTGCCCATTATGCTCGGAGCGCTCGCCGCAGTTTCGCCGGCTAAATCGAAGAGGTTCTACCCGCTGCTGCTGCCTGGCTTCCTCGCCGCGATCTTCATCACTCTGATGGCTTGCGGCCGTCTCTTTTTCGCTGGCTACATGCTGGCTCAAGGGGAATTGGGCGACGCCACCCTATCGGGCGAAGATTCCATGCGATTCTCCGCAGCTGCCGCCACCGCCTACGCTGGCTTCCTCGCTGCCCTGGCTACGGCAATTCTGGCCATGATTGCCGCATTCCGCAGCGAAGGTCTATGGTCCGCCCTCAGTTGGGACGCTTTGATTTGCGCCGTGAACTTCGCCTTCGACGGCATTGCTTCGATCTTCAATCTTTTCAGCGGCGACGCTGCCAGCGAAAAACTCGACGCCACCGTGCTCGCCCAAGGCCAAATCGATGCTTGGTCCAATAATCCAATGTGGGTCGGGGTTTGCATGGCTGCCTTCCTAATCTGCCGACAAATCTCCCATTCAAGTAAAACGGAAACCGCTCCCTAGGTCCGCCGCCCTTGGTATTCTCTGAGCATATGAGCCTGGTTTTCCTCACCCTTTGCGCAGCCACTGCCCTGCAAAATCAGGATTTCCAACTGGTCAGCCAGGGCACCCATGGCTTTGAAGCCAACTCTTTCAGTCTGGACCCAAGCATCAGTGCAGATGGGCGCTTCACTTGCTTTACCACGGCTGCCACCAATTTAATCCTCACCGACATCAACTACGCCCGCGATGTTTTCCTTTATGAATACGACCGCGATCAAAATCGGTTAATCAGTCGCGGTTTGAATGGCTTGCCGGCGTCGGGAAATTCCCATAGCGCCAAGATTTCCGCCGATGGCCAAACCGTCGTTTTCGTCAGTGAAGCCAATAATTTGGTTCCCTGGGATCGAAACCAAGTCGCCGACCTTTTCCTCTACGACGTTGGGCAAGACAAGGTGGAACGACTAACTCCACTAAATGGAGAAGCAAACGGCGCCAGTTCACAGCCTTGCCTCTCTGCAAACGGCAGGTACATCGCCTTCACCAGCGAGGCTAGCAACTGGGTGACCGGTGACCAGAATCAAACCAGCGACGTCTTCGTTTACGACCGGGTGCTGCAAACCACTCAATGCCTTAGCCAGAACGAGCTTGGTCTATCCGCAAACGGCGCCAACCGGTTTCCCAGCCGCTGGCGCCTGCAGTCAGCCCAACCTATCCGCCGACGGCAACTGGTTAGCATTCCTTTCGACCGCCAATAACATGGTTCCTGGCGATTTGGATACTTCCCCAAGCATCTATCTCTTCCACACTCCAAGCGCACAACTTCAACTTGCCGTGGTCGACCACAATGGCCGCGACGTCAGCGCTCCTGCCCAGTCGCCGACGCTGTCGAAAGATGGCCGATTTGTTGCTTTTGCCACCATGTCTGACCGATTGAATCCGGCGGACTCAAACGGCCAACCGGATGTGTACCGAGCGGATCGATCCACAGGCAAAGTCCGTTGGATTTCCCGGCCAACCAAGCTCAAATTTGCCGCCCAAGCCGCTCCAGAGCGAGCAATCGTGCAAATGTGCTCTAGCCCAGCGATGTCGGCCGATGGCTCGATCATTGCCTTCGCGAGTTCCTCTCCATGGTTAGTCCAAGGCGATCAAAATCGATCGCGAGACATCTTTTTGTGGACCAAACCAAGTGCGCTTGCCGTCGCCAAAGCGCGGCCACCGGCTCCTCCGCCAGAGCGGCGCAAGAAGTCGCCTTATCCCAAGCTTCCGAATGGAGTGGAGATCACTCCCAGAGTGGCGTTGCTCTTGGCTGAGTATTACAACTTCCCGTACTATCCTTAAACTTCGAAACCATCGGCGAAGGTTCGGGTTTCCAGCACACCCCTGGAATCCCTCAAACAGAACCACCGATGAAAAACATGATCCGTTTATTCCTGGTGTTGGCAGTCGCCTTCATGGCTTTGCCCACCAACGATGCCCAAGCCGCTGCCCACCACCCAACTGGCGCAATTGCCGGTAAAGTGCTTGATTCGGCCGGTAATCCGGTAAAAGGCGCAGTCGTTGAAATTGAAATCCATACCCGCAATGGTCACGTTTTCCACGCTCGGATGAAAACCGATCGCGATGGCAAATTCGGCATGCGCAAAGTTCCGGTTGGCCGCGGAATGGTCAAAGCGCACAAGCAAGGCGTCGGCCATGGCAAGGAGCGCGTTGTCGTACGCAAGGATAAGTTGACCCGCGTGCGGATTACTTTTTAATCGCGAAGGTCGATCTGAACGATTCGGATCTAGCCCAAAAAGCGGCGCGATTCTATTTCTCTCGAAATGGAATCGCGCCTTTTTTCTTGCCGGCTAAAGAATGACTTCCGTCACTGCATTACTCAGTGTGCAGGAGCCGAAATCTAAAGCGTGGAAGTAAAGAGTTAGACCGGCCGCATTGGCAGGCACCATGCCGGAAACGCTGAGGTCGCCATTGGCGTCGGCGTTGGACAATTCCAGTACTTGGATTGGGAACGACAACTCGACAGACACCATGCCGCAAGGACCAGCGTTGATCATGCTAGGGCCAGCACCCACGCGCGACATGCCAATGCCAATCAAACCACCGGGAGTTCCGCCGGTTGCGGAAGCAGTCGCCATTTGACCGGCAATCAGGTTATCGACGCTGAGCGTGAAACCCGTTTGCAGAGCCGCCAAGGTGACTGGATCGCAGGCTGCATTGAGGCATTCAAAGCGCAACGTATGAACGACCGCGCCAGCAGGAACACCGAGGCTATCCAAGTCGACCTCCACGCCAATGACGTTGGCGGTGAAAGGCCCAGAACCATTCATTTCGTAGTAGTAGGCTTCGGTGGACGCCACCACTCCATTGTTGATGTCCACTGTAAAACCAGCGGCGAAACCGTCGTAATCACTACGGATCATGTACAAGCCGTAATCAAAAGCGGCATCCAACATGACTAGGTCGGGACCAGCAACATTGGTCACGCCGCCGCTGAAGCCGACTTCCAGCATGGTGCCAGCATCAGCGTTGGCGTAAGCCTGGTCTTCAATCGGTGAGCTGGTCATCGCTTGAGATTCGGACACGGCCGCGTTGGCGACGTTGAGCCAGCCCCAGCTGGAACCGCCTCCGGCGATCAGGCCAGCACTATCCGGGGCGGTGAGGTCCCATGGCCCGAGGGTTTGAGTATGAGGTCCGCTCTTTTGGTCGAGCTGCTGAGCGCCAGCAGACATACCAAGAGCGCAAGAGGCGGCAACTACCGCCGAAAAAGTGGGGAATAAGCGCATGGCTAAAAAAAGGGGAAATGCAGGTGGATCGCCAAAGGGATCCTATTTGTCCAGTATATGGAAGAAGCCTGGACGCCCCCAAAAAACCGTTCGCTCGATGGGCTTAGTGCCCGCCGGGGCCGTTCACTGACAGCAACGGTGTGAAGTAACGGTAGTAGACTTCTAGAGTTAGCACACACATCGCGGTGGAGTAACTCTTATCCCGCCAGTCGTCGCCAGCGTAGCGCGCGTAGATCGAGATCGGCTTCCACGAGCCGTCGTCGGCTTGGGCGTCGAGCAGCGTCTTTTTCATGTCGCCGTTCCAACGCTCCCAGGTCTCGCCACCGACGCGGAACATCGCCAGCGAACCGTAGTACCAGAAGTACAAGTTACCCTCGGCCTTCTGCACGAAGGCGTCGTCGCCCTTGTAACCGTAGCCGCGCGGCACACGCTGCAAGGTGTAGCGGCGGGCGTCTTTGTAGAAGTCGCTGTTGATGTCCTCGCCGACCAACAAAGCGGCAAACAAGGCCGCCGGGGTGGACGCTGGCAGGGTTGGGTAACTGGAGCTCAAACGCGCTGGGTTGTGCGAGTAGCGCACCCAACCGAAGCGTGGGTCGACCGAGCCGCGCAGGAACTTGCGGGCGCGTTCGAAGGCGTCGTCGGGAACTTCAAGGCCGCCGATGCGCGCGCTTTCCAATGCCATCACCTGCCACGACGTCACCGATACGCGCGGCCAACGGTCGTTTTGGTAGCCATCGCCATCGGGGAAGTAATAACCCCAACCACCGTCCAGCTTGGGATCCATCGAGCGGTGCTGCTTCTGCAAGATCCATTTCACCGCCATTTCCAGCGGCTCGCGCAAGCGCGGGTTCTTGGTCAGCGCATAACACTCGGCTAAGGCGTAAGTCGCAATACCGTGACCATAAGAGGCGGTATCGCCGAAGTGGCCAGTAAGCGGGTCTTGCACGTTCAGCAAGAAGTCGACCGCCTTGGAGGAAACCTCCGAATAACCAGTGTTTGAATCCGGTGTGTGGTTGGCGCCAAGGAAGGCCAACATGCACAGCGCCGTCTTACCGACGACGACATGGCGATACTTGGTTTGCTTGTCGCTGCGACTACCCCAGTAACCGGCCTCGTTCTGCAAACCAGCAAGGTAAGCCAAGCCAGCCGCCACAGCCGCTTCGGTTTCGGCCGAGCCGCCGTGCTCTTCCAAGGCGATGTCTTTCTGTACCCCAAAACGGTTGCGGTACGGCGTGTGCTCCATCGCGCTCGGCTCCTGAATCAGTGGTTCAGGTTCATCCGGTTCGATTTCGGCCATCGCCAGCAGCGGCGAGAAGCTGGGCCCGATGTCTGGAGTGAGATCGGCGCGATCCATCTCCGGCATATCTTTGACTGGTCCTGAAATGTCGCCGAAGCGGCTCTTGGGTCCATCCGCCGAAGTCACGCCAGCAAGCAACTCGTTTTCGAAAGCGTCTTCCGACTCTTCGGCTGGGTTGCCACGCTTTTCCATTTCGGGCAAGGCTGCCTCGTCGGACAAAGCCACCTCAGGCAGCGATGGATCGTCGCTGGAATCCGGAGTAAACTCGGACAAGTCGCGCTTGGGCCCGCTGGTGCGCTTGGTGCGATCGGGGCGCTTCACATCCAAGGTCGAAGCAGACATCGTCACATCGAACTCGGCGGACATGTCGTCGCTGACGGTTTCAGTTTGCGTCAGCCTGGATGGCGCGGTGCTTTCGGCTTCAGTGCGCTTGGCGGTGTTGCGCGAACCGAGGTTGGCGATCAACGAATCTTCAATCGACTCGGTTTCTTCGGTCCCCAACTGGCCCAAGGCCACGTCCGTATCCGGCAAGTTCTCAAGGTCGACGTTCTCCACCCGCGGTTGTTCCGGCGCGCGCTGGGAATCAAACTCGGAATCGCTCCGAGTCGGTGCGGCAACCGCCAACGAATCCGGCGATTGGAAACCGGTATCGGAGCGCTCCACCCCTACCCCCGGCTCGAAAGTCGGTTGCTTGTTGAGATCGCTTTCCGCTTCGGATTGCACCGGACGTACGGTTTGACGCTTCGGACCCTCCACGTCGCGCACAGTCGGGCGGAATTCGGCAGTTGGATCGGCGGCGGACACGTCGAAGGTCGGTGCGTCGCTACGAATGCGCTCCACCGTTTCCGACATCTGCGCCACTTCCACTGGCGCGGTGTGTTCGGCCGGATCGCCAAAGCTACCCACGGCCATCAACTCAGCGGCAGTCGGCGCAAATTCGGGTGCAGTATCGGAAGTGCGCTCCACTCTTTCGGTGGTGCGTTGTTCCATTGCCACCTCGACCTGAGTGGGGTCGGTTTCGATCTCGACTCGCGTCGGTGCGCCAGGCGTACCCGTTTCGGTGCGATCCACTTTGAAGTCATCGGCGACCGCAACATCCAAGGAAGCGGCAGCATCTTCGCGCTTCTCGAAGCTTTCGCTAGGCGCGGCAATCTCGGCATGAGCAACTTCGGTTGGAGCGGCTTGTTCGGAATGCTCCAGCTGCACCGTCGTTTTGGTCGGCGACGAAGCCGACGGCGCGGCGTCAGCGCGGGCGATACTGCCCGACGGCGCCGCCTCGATGGATTCCGACATTTGCGACGTCTCCATCTCGGTGCGTTCCGGCTTGTTCAGCTCAGCGACTTCACTACGCGCAGCTTCCAACGCACCACCGAACTCCTTGTTCTTGGCGCTGGTCGAACTAGGCGCAACCGCCAGCTTGACCTTAAACATGGTCTCGCGTTCGGGTAGCTCCATCGGTTCCGGTTCGGGGTAAACCTTCTGGAACCAGAACAGCATCAGGCCGTGAATGAGCAGTGCGATCAAGAAGCACTTGTAAAGCAGATCGACGGCTTTCCACTTCTTCGCCAGCCACGCCAGAACCGCCAACAGAATCAGCGATGCCAGAATCAAGAAGTCCAGCCAACCCACCGGCCGACCGGGCATGCGGAACAATTCGCGCGAACGAGCGCGGAAGAGGTCGGCGGAACCTTCTTCTTTTTCTACGTAGTAAAGCAGCGTAAAACCATCGGGCGACGGCGCCGGTCCGCGCTCGTCGGCAGCGGTGTTGATGCCGCCTTGATTTTCGGGGGGCAGCCAAACGCCGCGGTCGCGCACGGAGCGCCACAAGTCCCAACCACCCATGGCATCGTCCACTTGGTTGGATGCATAAATCAGGGTGCGCGCATCGCCGACGAACGCCGGTTCGCGCTCATCGAAAGTGGTGTTCAACCCGGTCATTGGCGCAGCCAACAATCCAGATGCACCCGCGACCTGGGCTAAGTACAGGTCGTAGTCGTTGCGCGCACCGCGCTCACGGTCCGAGGCAAAAGCAAGCGCCAACTGCCCAGGCACCGGAGCCGGGTCGACTTCATCGGCGGCGGTGTTGACCAGATTGCCTTGCAGCGGCTCGGCCGTACCGAAGCGACCATTGGAGTATGGAACCCGCCAAATATCAAAGCCGCCAGCCCCGCCGTCGCGGTTGGAAGCAAAATAAAGAGCGTCGGTGCTGAACGCAGGACTGGCTTCATCGAAGGCGGTATTCACCTCGAACAGCGGCCGGGGTTCTTGCGGCTCGCCGTTCCAAACTTCGGAAATGTACAGATCCTGGTTCAGCCCCGGCTCGCCACTGGCGAACACCAAAAACTGACCATCTGGGGATAGAGTCGGCCGCAGTTCATCTTCGGCCGAATTGATGCGACTATCAAAAGCCTCGGGGTTTTCCCACAGCGCGTACCGGATGTTCTCTGGCTTTTGATCGACATAAACCTTTTCGCCGTCCGTCCAACTAGTTGCGTCTTCCAGGTGCGGCTTGAAGCGCATGAACGCAAGAAAGAACCCGGCGCCAAGCAGCGCCAGAACAATGACGATGTTCTTCCCGAGGTTCTTCAAGGTTTAGGTGGGGAGGGTTCGGATGCCGTTAGGAAGCGGGGATCAGAGCCCTCCTTCAATGGTTGCAACCGACAAATTGACCAAGCCGGCAACACCACACAAGTCCATGCACTTAATGATGTGCTGATGGATCGTCATCTTGTCACCGCGAATGGTGACTTGGCGGTCCGGATCCTTGTTCGCCGCTTGGCGCAAGGTTGCCAACAAGCCGTTATCGTCCAACTGCTGGCCGCCAACAATGATCGTTCCATCTTCCAATACATTGATGATCAGCTCATCTGGCTGCTCATCCGTTGTGCCGATGTCCGACGCCTTGGGTAGATCCAAGTTGACGTCGCGCTCAGGGTCCATAAACGTCGTTGCCAGCATGAAGAAGATCAGCAGCAAGAACACGACGTCAATCATTGGCGTCAAGTTCAGGCCCTGGTCTTCATCCGCGTCCTGGTCTTCGAATCTCATCCCTGCGACTCCTCAGCAGCTTCGTCGGAAATTTCGTAATCCGAATCCACTGGTTGTGGACCGTGCACCATGATCTCGGAGATCTCATGGTAGTAGTGCTCGACGTTGCGGATGAACTTGTCGATCCGCGAACGGTACCAGTAGTAAAAAGCCTGCGAAGGAATGGCGATGGCCAAGCCCACCGCGGTGGTGGTCAGCGCCTGCGAGATGCCGTTTGCCAATGCTTCGGCGTCGGCCTTGCCGCTGGAGTTTGCCAATTCACCAAAAGCCAAAATCATGCCCCACACAGTACCGAGCAGACCCAACAGCGGTGAAATTACGGCCACGACCAACAAGGGTCGCAGGTTGGCGCTCAAGCGGCGCACTTCGCGCAAGCCAGCGTCTTCGACGGCCTTATCGCGCTCGACCAGCGGAAACTCTTCACGCTTCAATCCAGCCAACAAGACACGCGCCATGGCGTGCCCAGCGTTTTGGCAAATCTGCATCGCCGATTGAGCACCTTCGTTATTCATCCGGCCGACGACATCTCTGCCGAATTTGGCTCCGCCGATGGTGCTACTGCGCAAGCTAATGGCGCGCTCAACAGCGAAGGCCACCGAGATGATCGACAGCAGTCCGAGGGGCCAGATTACGGGGCCGCCGGACTTGAGCATCTCAAACAGCGAAGTCAGGCCACCTGAGGCAACTGGGGCAATGGCTTGGGGGTCTTCAGTCATCATGGTTGTGTGTGGTTGTGACTTCGGTTAGATCAACGCAGAGCCTGTAACCGCTCTTGGGCTTTGAGCGCCCACTCGCCGTCGGGGTAGCGGGTCAAGATTTCGTTGTACTGCTGAGCAGCACGATCGGAGTCGCCTTGCTTCTCCAAACATGCACCGGCGTAGTAGAGCGCTTCGGAAACTTCTGCTTCGGTGCCGTAGAGCACCGACACCTTCAGGAAGGACGACAACGCAGAGTCAACCTCATCGGCGGAAAGCGCTAGCAAGCCAATGCCAATATGCGCGCGCGCCGAAAGTACGCCCTTGTCCAAGGCCAATACGCGCTCGAATGCTTGGCGCGCAGCCCGTGACTTATCCAACGCTGCCAACGAACGGCCGCGCCACAATTCAGCTTCAGCCAAGTTCTGGAATTCCGGGAACTTGGTAATCAATTCGGTCAGGATTTGGTCGGCGGTGTCGTAACGGTCGACCTGGAACAAAGCCATGCCAAGACGGAACAAGTTCTTCGCCGACACCTCGTGCAGCGGTTGGTTGCTGCGCAGCGCACCGAACTGCTCGATCGCCTGCTCGTACTGCCCCATGCGGAACAAGCACTCGCCGTAAAGGAAGGTGCCTTCTCCAAACAAAGCGTGCTTTTCATGGTCCTGAACCAAACGGCCGAAAGCAATCGATGCGTCCGCAACATTGCCCTCGCGCAGCAGAGTGAAGCCCATCTTGTACTTGGACTCGGCTCCGACCACGCATTCGAGGTTGTCGGATGCAATCTGGTAGGCGTCGACGGCCTTCTGGCTTTCATTCAACGCGAACCATGCCTCGCCGACAAAGAAAGCGGCTTCGGCAACAGTTGCGCTTTCCGGTGCCAACTCGTGGGCGGTCAGCATGGCATCGTTGGCGGCGTCGGGATTGTCTTGGTCGAGTTCCAAGTAAACCACTTCCACCATCGACTCTGAGGCGCGCTCCTTGCCACCAAATTGAGAAGCGACATCGCTGAGGAACTGTGAGGCACGCTGTTTTTCACCCGCGTCGCGCAACGCCATGGCGACGGCCCGCGCGGCTTCAAACATGCGCGTTTCTTCTGGTTGAGTGACGGCAAAGCCTTCAAAAGCAGTGACTGCGCCTTCGGCGTTTTCGGACTTCTGCTCAGCCCAAATACGCAGTTCGAAGGCGGATTGCTGAATGTTGGTCTTGCCGGATTCCCCAGCAACCGCGGTGACCTGACGGAGGACGTCGGCGGCTTCGGCGAAGCGCTCGAGGTCGTACAAGCACCAAGCCAATCCATAACCTGCGGCGGGCGCGAGGTCGTTGTCTGGATACTTGGTCAACAGGTTGGTGAACGCCTCTTCTGCTTGGGTGACGTTGCCATCCTTGTAGTGGTTCTCACCCAACTCCATTAACGCCCGTGGCGCAAGCGCCGAGTCGCCGTAGCTGGCGACCAGTTCTTCCAGCCGCTTCATGCCGTCTTCGCCGGAGTCCATGCGGCCCAGGCGCAGCAGCAATTCCGCTTTGTGGTTGGATTCGGGGTAGTTCTCCAAGTAAGCCAGCCACACCTTGGCGGCTAGCTCCTGATCCTCTATTTCAATCAGGCTGCGACCGTGCATGTAGTGGGCTTCGTCGGCTTCTTCCGCATCGGGGTGGTCGTTGTAGACCACAGCAAAGGCTGCGGCGGCGAACTGATGCTCTTCGAGCAGGTAGTGGCACCAAGCTTTGCGCGACAGCGCGCGCGAGCGGTGCTTGGCTTCGCCAGTCGCGTCGGCGGTGCCCCCGAAAACGGCGGCGGCTTCGGCGTACTGCTTCAATTGCAGCAGACCTTCGCCCAAAGCCAACTGAGCTTTTGCGCGATAGGGGCTTTCCGGGAAAGCAGTCATCAACTGACGCGCCAGGTCGGTGGCGCGCTGCGGATCGCCGGCATTCAAGCTGGCGACGGCGGCTGCGTGGAGCGAGTAGTCGGACTCAGCTTCGCCATAAGCGGCTGTCGCCTCGTCGTGACGGCCCAGGTCAAACAACAAGTCGCCTCGCGCCGACGCCATCCGTCCGCGCAACTCCCCTTCTGGGTTCAGGGCGATTCCTGCTTCAAGTGTTGCGACTGCGTCTTCAAGGTAGCCGTTGCGTTGTTGGGCTTGGGCGCGCCAATAAAGCGCGTCGGCGTTGCTGCTCAGGTCCGGCGTCATCAGTACCTGAAGGGCTTGTTCATCCTGCTCTGCTTTCAACAGGTGAATGCCTTGCTGCAACATTGCTTCCACGCGGAAGCGCGACTCTGGGTATGCGGCAACGAGCTGGCCAAAGTACATCGACGCCCGGGTGTGATCATCGAGTTGGGCGGATGCAAAACCGGCGCCGCGAAGGGCAGCATCGGCAAAGGGGCCAGTATTGGCGTTGGTGTACGACTGCAGGGCGCGCGTCGGGTCGCCCGATTCCAGATAGGCCTCGCCAGCCAGAAATTGCATTTCGGACACAAGTTCATCGCCAGCAAATCGAGCGGCGAACTGTTCGGAGTATGAAATCGCGTCGCTGTAATTCTTCAACCGGAAGGCGGACCAAGTCATGCCGTAGAAGCAGTCCTTGGAGTATTCCTCGACCTCCTGGACCTCGGCGTAACGAGGGATCGCTTTGCCGAATTCACCAGCCCGGAACCACGACTCGGCAAGCAAGAACGTGGTTGGTTGAATCAGGTATTCCTTCTCTAAGGTTAGGACCATCTCCAAGGTTTGGGCGGCTGGTAAGAATTCCTGGGAGGCCAACTGGCACTGCGCCAACCGCAGGCCGGACTCCGCCCGGAACTCAAAGCCTTCCATGGAGGCCAGCGGCAGGAAATTCGTTGCCGCCTGGTCTAACTGCCCGAGCTCGTAGAAAGCCGACGCCAGGCGATAACGCGTGGGGACGGCTTTTTCGTGCTCTGGGTAGGACGAAAGAAAGCTCTCCGCTTCGCGGACAACTTGGTTGTGCATACCTTTTTCGGCGAGACCTATGACGAACTGGTACTGTTCGTCCGGCCCCCCCTGAGGTGACAGGCACAGGGAGAGTATGAGCAGCAGTGCTTGAGACATTTACGTAAGTGGTTCGCTGACGCGTAGAACCGGCTAAGAAGATGGACGGAACGGCGAGGATCATTGTTCCGCCATCGTTGGCCCCCGAAACCCAAAAGGGCCCTAGAATTCCGGGGCATTCCTAGTATCGACAAGTTGTTACTTTATATGTCGTTCAATCAGGCGTGGTGCATAAAAAAAAAGAGGGCTTCCTCCCCAGAAAGCCCCCTACATCCCCGAAAAAATACTACGGCGAGGATCCGGGGAAATCCCGCGCCTGGGTCTCTAATAGACCATTCAATCCCCCTAGTTACAGCAGAGTTTTCACCCTTTCTGCGGATTTTTTAATATCTCATTTTGTATCGAATCCCCCACTGGGATGACTCGCACTTCGCGGACGGGTTCCTTTTTCGGAAGCCGAACTTCTAGGATTCCGCTTTTCATGCGAGCGGTAACTTGATCCGCCTCAACAGGCGCTGGAAGGGCCATCGCCCGGAGAAAATCCCCCTCGCGCAGCTCCGCCAAGTGGCAATCGCCCCCCTCAGGCTTCGCTCGGCTGAGTTCGCCCGAGATTTGAAGCACGTTCTTCTTCAGTTCAATCTTGATGTCTTTTTCGGCGACCCCAGGCAATTCTGCCTCGATCAGAAAATCCTCGGCGGTTTCGTGCAGGTTGACGCTTGGGCGCAACTTGTCGCACTCGTGCAGGTCGGCGAGCAGGTGTTGCGGGAAGCGGGAAAATGGAAATCTACGGATGAGATGTTGTGTCATGTTCAAATGCCGTCTTGCGCGGCGCGGCTAAAGCGCAAGCGGTGTGCCATCGTCCGATAACTTTTTCCACAACACCCTCCACCTGTTATCGGCGCCCGTACGTCCGATAACCTGCCATTTCGTCAGCTGGACCGGCTACTCTGACAGCAGGTACGACAAATCGGCACCCACTGGGATTTGCTCGGGGTCCTGGCCTTTTCGGAATAACAAGGCCGGACAGTGGTGGAGGATCAATTCATGATCCCGGCGCATCAGCCAACCGGCCTCCCACAATCCGATGACCGGCAGATCCTGACATTCGTGGTACTCCTCAATGCGCTGGCGTCGGGTTTCACCGAAATGCTCGTGATATTGGCCGTCCTCGTCTTTGATGTGGATCTGGCCCGGATAGTAGTGGGTGTTCACCTGGAACGGCACCAGCCCCATCGATTGGAAACTAGCCGGCTGCACAATCGGCATATCGTTGGTGGTCTGCATCGTCGGGCAGGCCACATTGGTACCGGCGCTCACGCCCAAATAGGGCAATTCCCCCGCTGTAACGCGGCGACGGATGACATCGACAAGGCCATTTTGCTGTAAACGGTGGATCAGGCGAAAACTATTGCCGCCGCCGACGTAAATCCCCTCTGCCTCTTCGGCCGCCTTCACCGGGTCGTCGAAACTGTGAATGCCGACCAAATCGTAATCAGCGTGGTATCCCGCCTTGATCATTTGGCTGACGTAGTGGTCACCGTCGTGCAGGGCATAGGGCACAAACAGCAACTGCTTGATGTCGCCAAAATGTTCGCGCATGGCTTCGCACAGCGCCTGGCGCCGACCTTCCCCGCGGAATCCACCCGATCCGAGCATTACCTTCATGGCGGAATCTTAGCAAGCTGCCCAGACCTCACTCATGACCTGCCAGCGATCGACCATTCCTTGCTATGTTACAGAGTAAGGAATGGGGGCTAGAACGGTCGCGGTCCCCCCCCCAACGCCCATGTCCCGTTTCCAGCTTCTGGTCTTAGCCTGCACAACAATTTTTGTTTTGTGCATCAGCTTGATCCTGCTGCCGCAAGGGCTTGAGGGCGCAACCACTGGCGAAGAATCGCAGGAAACGACGGAGTTGGACCAGGTCGAGGTCGAGCAAGATCCAGGGCGCAAGCTCACTGCCGATGATCGCACCGAAGTCGCGATGCCGGACGCCCCGGCCGACGCCGACGCCACCATCGACGTGGATGTCATCGAAGCCGAGCGCTTTCTCACCGGAACGGTGCTCGACCAAAACTACGAGCCAGTTGCCGACGCCTGGGTCATGAGTGATCAAGAAGCCGAACCGGTACGCACCGCCGAAGACGGCACCTTTTCCATTCCATTGCAAG
>CAZMDZ010000063.1:13403-14252 GCA_964565175.1 uncultured Planctomycetales bacterium | reverse complement strand
ATTGCTTGGGTGTCGATCGCGTTGCTTACTGCCTAAAGATGCGCGGGATCTATGCCTGATTCCACCGACCACCTGCTACCGGAAGAACCGCAGGATCCATCGCCGATCCTCGATTCCGACAATCCGTTCGCTTCGATGATGAAGCGCTACGACGAGGCTGCCGCAGTCCTGGGCATGGCCCCCGATGCCTACTCGCTGCTGCGCACCCCTGATCGTCAGTTTAAGTTTGCGCTGCCGGTGAAATACCCAAGCGGCGAAGTTGTGGTCCATAGCGGTTACCGCATCCGCCACAACTTGTCCCTGGGCCCGTGCCTGGGCGGCTTGCGCTTGGACCCAACGATTAAGCGTGAAGAAATTGCTGCGCTAGCCGGTTGGACCACCTGGAAGTGCGCGGCGATGAACATCCCCTTTGGTGGCTCCGCTGGCGGCGTTGACTTTGATCACCGCAAAGCGGACCCTGCCGTGACCGAAGCGGTGGTGCGACGCTACACCGCTTCGCTACTCGACCTGCTCGGTCCAGAAAAGGACATCCTGACCCCAGACCGTGGCTGCAATGAGCAGATTATGGCTTGGTGCTTGGACACCTACTCGATGCACCAACGCCACACCGACAATGCGGTGGTCGTCGGCAAACCTCTGGGTTTGGGCGGCAGCCATGCCCGCGAAATTGCTCTGGGCCACGGCGCCATCGTTTTGATGGAACGCCAACTGGCCACCATGAACATTAGCGGTCCGGTCGACGTCGTCGTGCAAGGCGCAGGCAATGCTGGTTCGCAAGTAATGCGAGCAGCCGTTGCTCGCGGCCATCGCGTCATTGCCGTTGGCGATTTGAACGCAGCGGTCCTCAAC
>CAZMDZ010000063.1:12147-13393 GCA_964565175.1 uncultured Planctomycetales bacterium | reverse complement strand
CGCGAGGGATTTGAGATAGGCGATGATGCGCCAGCGGTCCTCAACCGCAATGGTCTTGAAGTCGAAGCATTGCTTGCTTACCGCCAAGAACACGGCAGCCTCGAAGGCTTTGCTGGCGGCGACGCCTTAGCTTGCAGTGAATTGCTGACTTTGGAGTGCGACGTCTTGATTCCGGCGGCGACCTCCAAGCAAATCCTGAGCAAAAACGCCCACCAGATTCAAGCCAAGCTGATTGTCGAAGCGGCAAACGGCCCCACCTCAAAGCCTGCCGATGAAATTCTGCAGGAGCGCGGCATACCAGTGGTGCCTGATTTGTTAGGCAACGCAGGATCCGTACTGGTGGCTTACTTCGAATGGGTTCAAAACCGTACCGGCTACCAGTGGCCGCGCGAGCAAGTGTTGGAACGCCTTGACCGCATGCTCCTGCAAGCCTTCGAACGCTCGCGGGTGCAGGTCGAACGTCACAAGGTGAACCTGCGCTTAGCCACCTGTATCCTTGGGGTAGAACGCGTTTCTTACTTCGATAAGATCCGCGGCATTTACTCCTGATCGAAGTCCCTCAGCCAAACAAAAAACCCTAGGCCATTCCGCCTAGGGTTTTCTTTTTGGGCCGCGCTCGCCAAAACCGACGAGCGCTGCACTTGAAACTTAATTACTTAGCAAACTGTGCCCAGTAAGTGGCACGATTGGCGACAGCAGTATGACCGTACTTCTCGACGATCTTCTGAAACTTCTTCTTGAACTTGCCTTTGTAATCATCGTAGAACTTGAGCTCTAGCTTGTTCAATTCCTTGGCCGCGGCAATTTCCGCCTTCATTTCGTCGGAGGTCAGCAGCTCGTTTAGTTCCGCCATTTGATCCTGGATCCCGGGCAAACCCTTGGCGCGCTTGAGCAAGCTCTTGTTCAGATCCACCGCCGCAACGGGGTAGCCGTTCTTCGCCATCCACACTGCGCGCTTAACTTCGCCCTCGGCACGAGCCATCAATTGACCCTGTGCAGTTTGAGCTGCAGTCTGCAGCGCCGCCGGATCTGGACCACCAGGCTTCGCGATCAACTTATTCAGTACGGCGTTGGCCTTGGCGTAGTCGCCTTTGCGCACATCAACCATGGCCTTGCCAACTGGCTTGGGCAAATCTCCCGAAGCCTTTTTGGAGTTCTTGACCATTTCGGCAATGCTCTCCTTGATTTGAGTGTGCATTGAGTTGGTCAGGCCAGACATGACGATTTTGCCGTCGGCATCCAGCAA
>CAZMDZ010000063.1:0-12137 GCA_964565175.1 uncultured Planctomycetales bacterium | reverse complement strand
GAAGTAAGGCAGGCCTGGACTTTCGACGTGGAATGGTCTTTCTTTGGTCCAGGCGGTATTTCCGCCTAGCCACTTGTACATCAACTGTTTGTCGACAATGGCTTGATCGTCACTGCCTTGGCATTCCACCAGCAGTACCTGGATCTTGTCTCCGTATTCCTCTTGCAAACGAATGGCGGCCGGCACGGACCCCCCGATGCAACCGCCTCAGCGAGTGCCCCAAAAGTCCACCAAGACCGGCTTGCCACGGAAATCAGCCAAACTGCTGGCTCCCATACCATTGAACAACGGCTCGCGGAATTTGTACTCCGGCTGATCGCCGGCTTTGACCTGGGCTTGGAGCGCTGGCGCCATGGCCAACATGCCCCCAGCCACCATTAAGGTGAGAAAGCGTTTCATGACGCCTCACCATACCACGAACAGCGACCGAATTGGCTAGGCATTGGGGCCTTCGCCCCAGTGCAACTTACTGCGCAGACGGGAGAAAAAGCGCTGATCTTCATCCACAATCAAGCGCAACTGGCGCTGAGAGGGCCCGACGCGCACCGTGTCGCCCGATTTGAGCCCAAACTCGACGTGGCCGTCGGCGTGGAACAGGGCTGGCTGGTGCACCCGTAGCGTCGCCACCCGGTGGCCGGGCAGCACCAGCGGCCTCATGCCGAGCATGTACGGCGCAATCGGCGTGACCACCCAGGCGTCGAGGCCAGGACTGAGAATCGGCCCGCCAGCCGCCAAGTTGTAAGCGGTGCTGCCAGTGGGCGTGCTCAAAATCACGCCGTCACCGCGGTAGGTGCAAACCGGTCGGCGGTCGACCAATAGATCGCACTCGACCAAGGAACTACCCATCGCTCGAGAAACCACCGCTTCGTTCAGCAAGTGGGTATCAAGCACTGCTTTGCGATCGCGCATCACTTTGACATGCATCAAGGCGCGAGGCTCGCAGCGCGCTTTGTTGTTGAGCACCAGCTCCAAGACGTCGGAGGCTCGATCGCGGGAAACTGCGGCTAAAAAGCCCACCGTTCCAAAGTTGATGCCCATTACCGGCACCTGGCGTTTGCCCAATCGGTTGCTGGCGGCCAGCATGGCACCGTCGCCGCCGAGCACCAACACGAAGTCGGGCTTGACCGTAACTGGCCTAGAACTGTGCTTGAGATCAATGCCAAGCACTTGGGCTTTGCCAACTAAATACTGATCAAGCTTTTTGGCGAGTTCGGTGCAACCCGGCTTGCTGCGGTCGCCGAGGATCAGAACCCGCGGCTTGCGCGACTTAGGCAGCTGCACGCGATCCAGCCGTCCGTTGCGGAGGGAGGAGGACTTGGGCATAGCGGTCCAGGGTTAGGAGCGATCAGGATCCGGCTTCGCCGGTGGAAGTGGCAGTGGCAGAAGTCTGTAGATGAGAAGCCAACGACTCCTTCCAGGCCTCGGCTAAACGGGTTGAGCTTAGACCGATCAGTTCAAGCTGCTCATCGCGGGTGGACATGTGCTCGATGAAGCGGTCCGGCACGGCGCAGCGATGGACTTGCGGCGAGAGGCGCAGGTCGGCAAGAGTTTCAAGCACGGCAGAACCGAAGCCGCCTTGCTCGGAGTGTTCTTCGACCGTGGCCAGCCACGGGAAGCGTCGGCCGAGGTCGGCGATGACGCCGGTGTCCAACGGCTTAGAGAAACGGGCATCCCAAACTTCGAGTTGAATGCCATGCTCGTTGGCCAAGAGATTGGCGGCGTCGAGCGCGTTTTCAACCATTGCGCCTAAAGCCAGCACCGCGCCGTCAGCGCCTTCGCGCAGACGTTCGGCCGTGCCCGGTTCGAGCTCAGGGCGCATTTCCGCCGGGTTGCCCAGGCAGGGATGGGCTTGACCGCGCGGCCAACGCAAAGCCCAAGGACGACCGCGTTCGACTGCGGCGCGCAGCAAACGGCGGAGGTCGACTTCGTCGCGCGGCGAAGCTTGAATCACGCCTGGGAATGGACGCAGGTAGGCAATGTCGTACAGGCCCTGGTGAGTCGGGCCATCCTGGCCGACCAACCCGGCGCGGTCCATGGCCATCACCACCGATTCACGCTGCAACGCGACTTCCTGGAACACCTGGTCGTAACCGCGCTGGAGGAAGGTTGAGTAAATGGCCACTACCGGCTTCTGGCCAGTGGTTGCAAGCCCCCCCGCAAGGGCGACGGCATGTTGCTCGGTGATCCCGGTGTCGTGAAAACGCTCGGGGAAATCGTTGGCAAAAGCAGATAAGCCTGTGCCGCTGCACATGCCAGCAGTGATGCCGTGCAAACGAGCATCGTCTTTGCCCAACTCGACCATTTCGTCGCCAAACACGGCGGTGAATGCTTTTCGGTCGGGCTCCTTGGCGCGCGACTCCGCAGCCTTGGGCGACGGCACCTTGGCGGTAGCAACCGCAATCTCTTCGGCCGGTTCCACTGGCTTAGCCGACGGACTGACACCGTGAGCACGTTCAGGGTCGTTGGCGGCCGGAGCATAACCGCGACCTTTTTCGGTCAGGAAATGCAGCAAGATTGGCCCTTCCAGACGGCGAGCGCGCTCAAGCGACGAAATGACCAATTCCATATCGTGGCCGTCGAGCGGGCCGATGTAGTTCACGCCAAGCTCTTCGAACACGTGCCCCGGAATCATGACGTGGCGAATCACTTCACCGAGTTCGTCGATGCGCGCCCCTACGCCAGGCAACTTGCCAGCCAAGTTGTGCAGCCGCTCGTAAACCTTGTTGAGCGTGCGCGACGAACGGATCCGCGACAAGTAGCGTGCCAACGCCCCCACCGACTTGGCGATCGACCATTCGTTGTCATTGAGGATGACCATCATCCGCGCCTTGCTCTCGGCGGCTTGGGTCAAACCTTCAAACGAAACACCCGAGGCAAAACCAGCATCGCCAACAAAAGCGATCGACCATGGGTCGTTGCTGTCACCACGAGCGGTGGCGCGCATGCCTTCGGCCAAACCGTGGGCAAAGGAGATTGCTGTACCGGCGTGACCGGCGGTCAACTGGTCGTACTCCGACTCTTGACGACTGCAGAAACTGGACAGGCCATCTGTTTGCCGCAAAGTATCAAACTGGTGATAGCGCCCAGTCAGCATTTTGTGCGGATAGCACTGGTGACTGACGTCGAAGACCAACTTGTCCCGACGGAAGTCAAAGGTGCGATGCAAAGCCGTGACCAACTCGACCACGCCCAAGTTAGAGCCAAGGTGACCACCAGAATCCGTGACTTTATCGATCAAGGCACTGCGCATTTCACTGCACAGGTTTTCCAGTTGGTCAAGGTCCAAATCCTTCAGAACCTCGGGCGATTGAATTTGCGACAGATGCATGACTAGTGACAGCGATCCAGCAAGAAGTCGGGCAGGGAGAGCAAGGCGGCCTGGTGGCAGCCGATGGGGAGTTGATCGACAGCGGTGCGGGCTTGGTTCGCCAGCTGACGAGCATAAGCCCTGGCTCCTTCTAGGCCAAGGACAGCGACCAAGGTGGCTTTCTCTGCCGCTTCGTCTTTACCGGCAGTTTTCCCCAGTTCCTCGGTGGTGCCGGTAGCGTCGAGCAAGTCATCGGTAGCCTGAAAAAGGCGACCGACCGCGAGGGCATAGTCTTGCCAAGCCTCGCTGGCGTTGCAGACTTCGGCCCCCAGCAACAACGAACCAGCCAGCAGCGCTGCGGTTTTGCCGCCATGAACCTGCTCCACCTGCTCAAGGGTGGCGTCGGTGCCTTGGCCTTCGAGCTCCATGTCCAACGCCTGGCCGCCGACCATGCCGACCGGGCCAGCAGCTGCACTGAGGATGCGCGATTGAGCGGCAGCCAAACGAGCGTCTTGCTGATGGGCAAGCACTTCGAAGGCGGTGCTCTGCAAGGCGTCACCAGCGAGCACGGCGGTGGCTTCGTCGAAGGCGGCATGCACGGTCGGACGGCCTCGGCGCAGCAAGTCGTCGTCCATGCAGGGCAGGTCGTCGTGAACCAGCGAGTAGGAATGGATCATTTCGACGGCGACGGCGGCCGGCCACGCTTGTTCTTGGGCACCACCGGAAGCCTCGCAGGCCAACAGCACCAAAGCGGGCCGCACACACTTGCCGCCACCCAGCAAGGCGTGCTCCATCGCCTGACGCAGCCGAGTGGGCACGCCGTCGGTGGCGAAACGCTGGATGGCCCCTTGCAGTTGCTCTTGAATGGCAGCGTTTTGATCCACCAGCCAATGGCGGAAGTCTGTTTTCATCTCAGTTTGCGCCATCGCCTTCCATCGCCGCTAGGTTTTGTTGCAACTGCTGAGTTAAGTCTCCGACGCGCTTTTCGGCGCCTTGCAGTTGTTGTTGCAGGCCAGCTAACAACTCGACGCCTTGCTGATAAGACTCGACCCCTTGCTCAAGGCTGAGGTCGCCAGCTTCCAGGGCGTCGACGAGTTGTTCCAACTGGGCCAATCCCTTTTCAAAAGGCACGGCGTCGGCGTCGGAGGATTTTGATTTGGCCATCGGTCTATTGTCGCAGATTCGAACTTTTCGCGCTGCCCTCTTGAGTGGGATCGCTCTCGGAATGGTTGCCGAGATCGACGTCGGTAACATCGGCGTTGATGCGGCCCTGGGCGAGGGAAATGGTGACCGCCTGGCCGACGCGGACTTGGTTGGCATCGCGCAGGAAGGGGCCGTCCGATTCGGTTTGAACCAGAGCGTAGCCGCGTTGCAGCAAGGCTTGCGGAGAACCGGCATTCAGCCGCGCATTTAGCCCGGTCAGGCGTTGCTGGAGTTGGCGCATGCGCAAGCCAGGATCAGCCGCTCGCAGGCGCTGGGCGGCTCGCTGCAAGCGCTGACGGCGACGTTGGAGCAACTGCTCGATGGCGTGGGCGATGCGCAATTCATTCTCGTGCACGTGCCGGCGAAAGCGTTCCAGGCGCCGCACGGGGCTTTGCGCGTGGAGCTGCAGTTGGCGGGTCTGCAAGCTCTGCCCCGCTTGCTGCAATAAATCTTCAGCGGCATCTTGCAAGCGACCGGCCAACAACTGAAGCTGGCGTATGGCCTCGGCCCATCCCTGGCATAGTTGGGCGGCGCCTGCGGTAGGAGTTTTGGCTCGTTCGTCGGCGGCAAAATCACACAGCGTGAAGTCCGTTTCATGGCCGACCGCTGCAATCACTGGCAGCGGGCAATCGGCCACGGCGCGTACTAGAACTTCTTCGTTAAACGCCCACAGGTCTTCGAGGGATCCCCCGCCACGGGCGAGCAGGATGACGTCGGGGCGGTGGCCGACGGCGGCATGTAAGGCGCGAGCGAGTTCGTCGGCTGCGCCATCGCCTTGCACCTTGCTGGGAATGACTTGGACTTCAAAGGGCGCATGGGCGTCGGCGAAGGTGCGCAGGATGTCGGCTTCGGCGGCTGAAGGACGGGCGGTGATCAAACAAACTTTGTGCGGACGCAGCGGAATGGGTTGCTTGCGCTCCTCTTCAAAGAGTCCTTCCAGCCGCAGCCGCTTTTTGAGCTCTTCGAAGCGGCGGGCCAGATCCCCGGCACCAAGATCATGCACCTCGTCGAGCAGGAAGGACAAGGTGCCGCGCTTCGCCCATATATCTAAACGACCAATCGCCAAAACTGAACGTCCCTCTTGCAGCCGGCAATTCAAACCCCGAGAAGCAACGCCGCGCCACATTTTGACGTCGATGCTGCTCTCTTCATCGCGCAGTTTGAAGTAGTAGTGGCCGGAGGAATGCGGACCACGGTATTCAAACACCTCAGCTTCGACGGCGATGCGCCCGACGTGGGCGTCTAACGCCAGCCGCGCGCGATCGATCAAACCACTGATCGAAACGACCTCCCCATGCCAGTTCTGGGTCATTGCTTGCTTGCCGCTAAGGGAAGGTTATTCAGGATCGTCAACCGACATTCCAGTTGCACGCCAGTCGTCAACTTTTTGGTTGGGCAAGTGGATGCGGTACTGCGGATCGCGGAACGGCGTCTTTTTGCCAAGCCTTATGAAGCTACCGTTCTCAAAAACCAGCTCAATCCAGCCTTCCCCGCGCGAACGAATCCGCAGGGTGTCCGCTTCGATGTACTTGAACAAATTGCCGTTGCTGTCGTACCACGACAAGCGCACGATGCGCAGCGCATCGCCTTCGATGCGGTCGACGCTTTCCAATCGATAATGACCGAAGGAGTGCTTTTCAGACAGCAAGTTGTCCAGAGCCTGGCGGGTGCGTTCAAGCGGTGCGATTGGATCTTTCCCACCACCGCTTTCCTCGACGCCTTGACTCCCTTCAGGACTCGGATCCACCAACTCGGGGGCTGGCGGCGGCATTTTGCCGATCGGCTGCCAAGCCACGCCAGCCGGGCCGATCTCAGGAAAATGGGCAATCCAAGCCGGTACGTTGATGTCCGGCAGCGAAATCGTCATGCCAGCTTCCGGTAGCGCCGTTTTGACGCCATCCCGTGTGCGACTGCCATTGCTGAAATGCAAGCGCATCGAGTAGGTGCTCTCTTGCAGGAAAAAGTCCACGCTCTCGGCGCGGACGATGGTCTGCAACAACCCATCCTTGCTCCAGATGAAAAAGATGACGTTGTTTAAGCGCGGTTTACCCGCAACCCGCGTCGCCTCTTGAAAGCGGAAGTGTGGATAGCCATCAACCGCCATCAATCCGTTCATCGCGCCGAGCCAGACGTCAGCGGGATACCCTAACTGGTCAGGACCAACGTCGCCTTTTTCTTCGGCAGCTGCAGAATCCTGAAGAGTGCCTTGCCCCTTTGCTTCGCCATCTTGCGCAGCCAGGTCTTCTTGGGGCGCTGGCTCATTCGGCGGCGTATTGGCGATCGCCGCCAACGGCATGCCAGCTTCCATAACCCGCATTTGCTTGAGCATCGACAAAGCCGACATTTCCCCAGCGATCAGCTGCGACCCTAAGTCGGAAATCATGCGTCGATCTTGCGCCTGGGATTGCCTCATCTCTTCCAGCTGCTCTATCAACTGAGCCATTGTCTCGGCGTTGACCGCACCCTCGGGGGCTTGCACCTGAATACTTGCGGCTGGCAGCGACGACAGATCAACCTGCACCGGGGCGACCTCTTCGTTTTTTTGCATCCAAGCGATGCCAAACAAAGCCATGCCTGCCCCAAGCACCAAACATGCGATTGCCACGGCGGGCATGATCCACTTGCTTTGCCTTTCCTCTTCGAGTTCACGCATGTGCACGGCGAGGCCATCTTGGATTTCGGCTAGGCGTCGAAAGGTTCGACTAAGCGCTTGCACATCTCGACTGCGGAGCAGGACTTCGCCTTCTTCAGCGGCAGGCGAGGGATTGACCAACGAGGAGTCCGGGGAGGGAGTAGGTTCAACCATCTTCTTTTTTCGGCGGGGTCAACGATTGGTCGAAAAAGCGACCGCGATCCATCTCAGTCCAACTACGCAATTCCAACGGCACTTCCATTTGCTGGTGGCTCCAAGTTGCTTGGCCAGCGGGTGGGTCCAGGGTGGCAGCATCGGCTTGCAGCACAACCGAACGATGGAGCGGGGATTCCAGCGCCGGATCTGGGGCAGGCAAGCCGCGCAAGACGCTATTCCACAACAAGCGCTGGCCAACATCTAAGTCTCCGGGAGCGTCGCCAAAAGTGGTCAGCTTTTGCTCACCGACCTGAACCTCGCCAGCGGTTTGTAGATCGGCGGCGTTGCCGAATAAATGCAGGCGTAACAAAGTGCTGCGCTCTTCAAGCGGCAAACGACTGCGCAACATGCTCTCTTCAGAGAAGCGCGCGTTCGCCACGTCTTGCGGAGGGGCAATCGCTTCGAGCACCAAACGAATGCCACTCTCCGACTCGCCCACCCATGCAACGTGCATCGAGGCATCAGGGATGTCGACCGACTTGTCATCGTTAGCCTTGCTACACGACGACGCCAATCCGACCAGCAGCAAGGCCACTAGTGTCCAAGGGAAAACCGATTTCAATCGTCCGCCCAAAGGCCTTTGTTCTTCTTGTTTTTGTTGTACCAGCGACGCCATTCCAGCGGATCCTGGAAGCTTTGCTTGGTCAACTCGGTGAGCGCGTCAAGAAATGACCGACGCACCAATCGATAACGAGCTTGGGCGACAGTGTCGTCGGGGTTTAGCGACGAGTTGTAATACGAGTTCAAAAAGTTCACCATCTTTTCGGCGCATTGCAACCGAACAGCACCTGGTGCGTCACCGTATTGGGTCAAAGCATCGGCGGCGGCTTTCACAATCAAGTCTTGGTGGTGATCCAACAAGTCAATCAACTCTTCTGCCTGCTTGTAGTCGTGGGTATAGCCGACTTGTTGAATGCATAGCGCTTTGAAATCGGTGTCCTTTTTAAAGCGTTTTTCCTTCAGCACCTTCCACAAGTATTCGGCGCCATGCGGACCCATTTGACCGAATGCAAAAACCGCCCCTTTCCACAAGGTGCGATGTTCTTCGGTATCACGCTTACGCTCCTTAAATGCCAGCCAAACGAGGTCGGCCAATTCATCTTGGCCTTTATCAATTGCTTTGATCTCTTTCTTCAAAGCTTTGGCATCGCCCTCTTCTAACTCGAGCATGTCGCCAATTTCAACCAGCCGATCTTTGTACTCCAGGTACTTCTGACTGAACTGATCGATCATCTGGATCGCCTTGTCTTCGTTCTCGCGACCCTCGATGACTTCTTTGTACTCCTTGATCCGTTCTTTGAATGGATCTTGGGGCGCGGCGGCCGTCAACGGCGCGGCCATCAGCAGAGAAATGAGTAGGGTGCGAATCATGATTTAAGCAGGGGTTTGAGACTGGCCAGCGCAAGCGTCAGCGTATGCCCGGCGTAGAAGAGGAAGCATCGAGCCGCGGGCGCCCGCGTAGCTTCTTTCCGCGCCGACAATCTTACACACAGGAATAACGCCGATGATGGCATTGGTGACGTATACCTCCTCCGCCTCGAGCAGGTCTTTTTGCCAGATTTTCACCTCACAAACAGGAATTTGATGATCGCGACAGCCCTGCAGCAGCATATTGCGGGTTACACCACCCAAAATGCCCCGGTCTAACCCGGGAGTTAGAAGTTTGTCATTTTTCCAAATCAGAAAATTACTGGCTGTGCACTCGCTCATATCACCGTCGATGGTCGGCAAGAGCGCGTCGAAGCAGTCGTTTTCCACCGCTTCGCCATGAGCGACCTGGAAGTGTGCGCGCGAGGTGGTCTTCGCTCCGGCCAACGGGTTTTGCGGATCGGTGCGAAAATTGGACAACAGCAACTGCACTTCTTCGGCTGGCGGATCCACCGGTCCGGCGGTCCACATCGGCAACAGTTTGCGATCCAATCCACGCAGCACGGTGTAGCGCACTCGCCAAGTGCCACTGCCGAGCAAAGGTTGGACTTCGGCAAAGTTCCGCTGCAAACCATAACCGGATAAATCCATGCTCATCAAAGCGGCGCTACCGTGCAATCTTTCGTCGTGCAAATGCAACAACGGCGACGGCACCCCATCGGTGACCAAGAAGGTTTCGAATATGCCTTCCCCGCGTAAAATGCCGGGCAGGTTGGCCAGCAGAGCCGGTTGGTCGCCGGTCATCACTTTGCCGTCGACCACCAGGACGTCGGCGCCTTCGAAGCGGTATTTGCTCATGATTCCTGAAGCCTAAGGTAACGTGCTTTGACCAAGGTTTCCTGCCATTCCAGCAACGGGTCACTGTCCCAGACAATGCCAGCTCCGACGCGCAGTTGGAGGCGCTGATCGGCAACCGTAGAAGTGCGAATGAGCACCGAAAATTCACCGCGCGGCTCACCCGGAAGCCAATAGCCAAAGGTGCCGCAATAAGGTCCACGCGCAACTTGCTCCAACTCGGCGATAGCTTGCAAGGCGCGCACCTTGGGCGCACCGGTCACCGACGCTGGCGGAAAGGTTGCCCGCATCAGCTTCTGCAAACCCGAACGGGGATCCCAGCGCGCTTGGACGTCGGCGATGCGGTGAAACAAGGTTGGGAACGGCACCACTTGGCCAGCCGTAGTGACTTGAACTTGCCCCGGCAGGGCGACGCGCCCAAGGTCATTGCGCGCCATGTCGACGATCATGTTGAGTTCGGCGCGCTCTTTGATCGATGCCTCAAGGTCGGCGGCGAACTGGGCATCTTCTTCCGCGGTGCGGCCGCGTTGCGCAGTGCCTTTGATGGGCTGAGTACGCAATTGCGAGCCGCGCACGCTGAGAAAGCTTTCGGGTGACCACGACAGCATTGCCCGCTGTGGCGCAACTTCCAAATAAGCACTCATCGCCGTGGGTTGGCGCGGACGCAGCGAGGCATAAAAAGCGCGGCTGTCCTTCGGCGCTGGTCCCTCCATGCGATGAGACAAGTTAGCTTGGAATAACTCGCCGTTGCCGATCCACCGCCGTAGCTGGCGCACCGATTCCTGGTATCGCTCCGCCTCCTCAATCGGCTCAGGCGCAGCGGCAAGCTGGGAGCTGTTGGGGCTCAATGGCGGCGCCGCGCAAAGTTCGGCGAATTGCTGCCGAAGCGCGTCGGCATTCGAGGGAATCCCGCTGTCGCTTGCTTGGGGATTGGTGGAATTCCCGCTGTCGCTTCCTCGGGCTTTGGCGCTGCCACCAGCATTCCTTTTACCCTCGGAACAGCCGCCGATCTCTTCGGCCCACAACAGCAACGCCTCGCCGTCGGGTTGAAACAGAACTGCGTTGCGATAGCGGGCGAAGTAGTAGTCGTCGAAACCGGCGGGATCGGGGGAAGTCCACGGAAAAGCCTCCCAGGCATGACCGCATTCGAAGCCGAAATAGCCAATCCAGCCGCCGACCAGAGGCAGCGTCGGATCTTCCAGTTCCCAATGTTCTTCAGCACAGGCGCGCTCCAGCTCGGCCGCGGGATCTTGGGCGGCCAACGGCCAGCGGAATGGCGACGTACTCTGCGGGGTGATTGCCCCCCGCACCACTCGATCAGGGTTCCAAGCAAGCAACGACGCGCCACCACCGATGGAGCTATCAAGCAACACCGGCCGACTGTCTGCAGGCAACGCCGCCAGCATACGAACCGGGTCGGCGTTGGCCGCGCGCTGGAGGACGCGGACCAAGAAGCGGGGCATGGGCGTTATTATGACGCAGCGATGGCGACCTCACTGGACTCCGCCCTGGCTGAATTTTTACGCCACCTACAAGAGGTGCGGCAGGTTTCGCCGCACACTCTGCGGGCCTACCAGCGCGACCTGCAGGGCTTGCTGCAGACGCTCTGCGAAGAAGCCGACATGCCCGGCCCCCAGCAAGTCCGCACGGTGCGCATTCGCCTGCACCTGGGCATGCTCAATGATCGCGGCTTGGGTCCAACCACGATGGCCCGACACTTGTCCAGTATCCGCAGTTTTTTTCGCTGGATGGAGCAGCGTGGATTGATCGACGCCAATCCAGCAGCGGGATTGCGCGGACCGCGTCGCCGTCGGCGCCTGCCGCGATACTTGGAAGAAGCCGAGGTCGAAGCGCTGTTGGCGGCGCCCAGCAACGATGACCCCGAAGGCCACCGCGACCGCGCCATTCTTGAAGTTCTCTATTCCACCGGCTGCCGCGTTTCCGAATTGGTGGCGTTGGATGAAGGCCACCTGGATATGCGCCGCGGCTTAGTTTTACTTCAGGGCAAGGGCCAAAAGGAGCGCTACGGCATGCTGGGGCAACCGGCGATGGTGGCGCTGCGCGATTACTTGGCTTCGAAGTCACTGCGACGGTTGGACCGAACGCCGGTGTTTTTGAACCGTTTGGGCACGCGCTTGACCGATCGCTCGGTGCGACGAATTTTGAACCGTTGCCTGCAGCGGGCTGGCATTGATCGCGAATGCACGCCGCACACTTTCCGCCATTCGTTTGCCACTCACCTGCTTCGTCGCGGCGCAGACCTGCGCACCGTGCAAGAATTACTTGGCCACGCCAGCTTGGGCAGCACCCAAATCTATACCCACGTGTCGTTGGAGCATTTGCGCAAGCTGTATCAGCAAGCGCATCCACTGGCGTAATGGCGCCAGCGAACGAAGCCTCAGCTGGCAGGTTTTCCGCCAGCTTGCTCAAGTTCCAGCAACCGTTTCTTGCGCCACAAACCGCCGCCATATCCGGTCAATTTGCCGTCGGCGCCAACGACGCGATGACAGGGAACGATAATCGCAATCCGGTTATCGCCATTGGCACGTCCGACGG
>CAZMDZ010000062.1:10573-14340 GCA_964565175.1 uncultured Planctomycetales bacterium | reverse complement strand
GGTGTTGGCGTTGGGGATGTCCAAACCACTTTCAATGATCGTGGTGGAACACAAGATGTCGGCATCTCCGCGGACGAAGGCGAGCATGGCCTTTTCCATTTCGCGCGGTTCCATTTGGCCGTGCGCCCAAACCACCTTGGCTCCAGGCACCAAGTCTTCGATCATTTTTGCTATCTTCGGCAACGACTTGACCCGGTTATGCACGAAAAATGCTTGGCCACCCCGTGCAAGTTCGCGTTGCAGCGCCTCGGCGATCATTTGGCGTTCATCGCCGTAGCGGATTTCGGTGTGCACTTCTTGGCGACCAGCTGGCGCAGTCGACAAGGTGGTGATGTCTCGCAACCCGGCCATCGCCATGTGCAAAGTGCGGGGCACCGGGGTGGCCGACAAGGTCAAGACGTCGACTTGGGCGCGCTTCTTTTTCAGCACTTCTTTATGGCGCACGCCGAAGCGCTGTTCTTCGTCGATGATCACCAAGCCTAAGCGTTTGAAGTGCACATCTTTCGACAGGATGCGGTGGGTGCCAATGACCAAATCCACGGCGCCGTCGGCGAGGCCCTCGAGGATTTCGCGCTTCTTCGCCGGCCGAGTCAGGCGCGACAAGTTTTCGACGCGCAGCGGCCAATCGGCGAAACGCTGGCCAAGACTGCGCGCATGCTGCTCGGCCAAAACCGTGGTGGGCACAAGTAGCGCCGCTTGATAACCAGCATCCATGACGCGGAAGGCCGCCCGAGCCGCCAGTTCCGTCTTGCCATAGCCGACGTCCCCGCAAAGCAGCCGGTCCATCGCCCGCGGCAACGAGATATCTGCGTGAATTTCCTGCGTGCCCTGCGCTTGGTCCGGCGTATCTTCCCATGGAAACGACGCTTCAAAATCACGTTGAGTTTCCCCAGGTTGCTCAAACGCAATGCCTGGTTGCGCCGCCCGCATTGCTTGAATCTCGAGCATGTCGGCGGCCAAATCTTCCACCGCCTCTGCCACCTTTTGCCGACGTCGTTCAAACGCGCCCGAACCCAATCTGTCGAGGTTCGGCATGCCGCCGCCCGCGCCGATGTAGCGTTCAACCAAATCCACCCGCGACACCGGCACCCGCAGCGCCGCGCCGTTGGCAAACTCCAACAGCAAGCAATCTTGCCCACCCTCTTTCTCCGCCGATTCCAAGCCGCGGAATTCGGCCAGTCCGTGAACCGCATGCACCACCGGATCTCCGGGGCGTAGCGACATCACGCTGTCGATGGACTCGGTGTCGTGCTGACGGCGATGGCGCGCTTTCGGCCGGTGCGAACCATGCCCCGGCACAAATTCGCGGTGGTGAATCACCGTCAGCCGCGCTTCGGGAATGCGGAAGCCGCGTTCAATTCCGCCTTCGAGGGTTGCAAGGGCGTCGGCGTTGTGTTGGCCGTCGGCGAGAATTTGTTGCAGTCGATCGGCCTCGGCGTGGGTGGCGCAGTAGACCACCGCGTTTTCGCCATCGCCAGCGGGGTGGGCGAGCAGGGCGGCGCCATCGACGACCCCGCGGCAGTATTCCTCCACCGAAAGCGTCGACAGCGTGCCGTCTTTTCCGGGAAGCGTTGCCATTTCTAAGGAGCAGCGCTTGTCGAGCAACTTTTGATTGCGCTGCAGCGCGGTCACCGCTTCGGGGCCCAGGAAGCGCAGCTTGTCGACCATTTCGCTGACCGCCGCTGGTTCCCAAACCACCACGCGCATGTTTTTGGGCAAGCGATCCAACGGCATCAGGTCGCTGTTGTCGGCGACTTGTTTGAGGTCGTGGCTCAACGGCACCTTGGCTTTGTGCAGCAGGTGGCGGGTGCGCTGCGTGCCCAAATCGAAGACGCGGATCGATTCCAGCTCGTCGTCGAAAAACTCAAGCCGCAGTGGTTCGCCCAAACCGGGAGCGAACAAATCCAAAATGTCGCCGCGGCGGGCAAATTCACCGCTCTCCATGATCGCCGGCACCCGCTCGAACCCCAGCTGAATCAACTTGGCCATCAACTGATCCGGATCCAGCGTCATGCCCTGCTCCAACGCCAAAACCGAATCCTCGTCGTCGGCTTCGGGCACCGGCTGAATCAGCGCCGCCAGCGGTGTCACAATCGTGCCGACGAAACCCTCGCGCGTGGCGAGGTCCATGGCGTGATGGCGTTCGCGCAACACTTCAGGTTCGGCACCCATGGTGGATTCGCGAGCGGGCAGCGGCGCGGAGCCGCAGCCGAATGCCTGCAAGTCGTCGTGGGCCATTTCCGCAGCGTGCGAATCCGGAACGATGACCAGCAGCGGGCAGTCAAGGTCCGCTGCCAAGGTTGCGGTCAAGCAAGCTTTGGAGGAACCCCAAAGTCCACCCCAACGAAGCGCGCCTCGTTTGCGCGCCTGCCATTTTTTGAGCAGCGCTTGGTAGGAGGGGATAGGCCGAAGGTGATTAATCGGCATCGCTGCCCTCCGTGCGGTCACCCGGCGACGCTTGGCCATTGGCAACGTCCAACTCCATCAAAGCTTCCCACGCCGCCAGCCGCTCGGCTTCTTTTTTGGTCGTACCCCAAGCGCTGGAGAATTTGCGTTTGCCTATCCGCGCCCGAACCAAAAAGGCGAAGGTCTCCGGGTGCTCGAAGGAATCCAGGACTGCGTAGCTAGGCAAAGTTCCATATTCCGCCTGGGCCAAAGCCTGCAAATGTTGCTTGGCCGCGCGTTGATATTGCCGCTCCTCGACGGTGGCGATTTCTGGTTGCATCCATTGCTGCACTAAGCCCGCACAGCACTTCAAATCGTCGCCACTATCGAGATAGATTGCGCCAAGCACCGCTTCGAGCGCGTTGCCCATCAACGAGCGCGGAAGAGAACCTCGCTTGGCCAGTCCACCGCCGATTTGCAATTCGCTACCAAGATCAAGCCTAGCCGCAACTTCTTCCAGCGTATTGCGGGCAACCAGAAAGGCTTTGAGCTCGGTCAGTCGGCCCTCGCGCACGCTGGCAAATCGGTGGAATAGCTGACCCGCCACGACGAGGTTCAAGACCGCGTCGCCCAGGTACTCGAGGCGCTCGTTATGAGATTCCTGGGCCGATGCGTGAGTGAGCGCTTCCTCCAACAGGGAGCGGTCGCGGAATCGGTAGCCCAGGCGCGCCTCAAGGTTTCGGGGGGCGGCACCCGATTCAGACATGACCGAATTCTAGCCGTCGGTGCCGTGATCGCCGCGTCGAACTAGAATGTGCCTCTCCCCTCCGGACCCACCGCCATGATTCTCCAAGGAAAAACCGGCATCATCTTCGGTGTTGCCAACAAAATGAGCCTCGCATGGTTCATTGCCAAGGCCGCCGTCGAGCAAGGCGCCGACGTCATTCTCTGCGTCGCCAACGAGCGCTTTCGTAGAAAGGTCGCGCCGCTCGCCAAAGATCTGGGCGCGCCCGAGCCGCTGATTTGCGACGTCACCAGCGATGAGTCGATTCAGACGGCTTATCGCCTGATTGCCGAAACCCGGCCAAAGCTTGATTTCATCGTCCACGCCATCGCCTTTGCTCAGCGCGAGGACCTGCAAGGTCGGTTTGTGGATACCAGTCGCTTGGGCTACCACACCGCCCAGGATATTTCGTCCTATTCGTTGGCCGCGTTGTCGGCGGCTGCGGAGCCGATGATGACGGACGGCGGCTCGATTATCACCTTGAGCTACATTGGTTCGGTTCGCGCCGTGCCCAGCTACAACGTGATGGGCGTGGCCAAGGCTTCGTTGGAGGCTAGTGTGCGCTACTTGGCTGAAGACTTAGGTCCGAAAAACATTC
>CAZMDZ010000062.1:0-10563 GCA_964565175.1 uncultured Planctomycetales bacterium | reverse complement strand
CGCGTCAATGCGTTGAGTGCCGGTCCCATCAAAACGCTGTCCTCTTCGGCGGTCAGCGGCTTGAAGGATAAGTTGAAAGCACAGGCTGAATCCAACCCGTTGCGACGGATTGTGACTGGTGAAGATGTCGGGAATTCGGCGGTGTTCTTGCTCAGTGATATGTCGTCCGGTGTGACCGGCGATGTGTTGTACGTTGACTGCGGTTACCACGTGACCGGTCGCATTAGCGGCTGATGTCTTCGGGGCGGGTGAATTTCAACTCCGCCCCGACTACGACCTACTGAACATGCCCCTGGTCATCAGCATCGCCGGCTCCGATCCGGGGCGCGGTGCTGGATTGCAAATGGATGCGCGTGTTTGCTGGCGCATGGGCGTGCAGTTCCGCGGTGTGGTTGCCGTTGACACCGTGCAAGATGATGGTGGATTACAGTCGGTGGCAACGCGTCCGCCGGAGCAAGTTGCCGAGGAACTGCGTGCAGCGCTCGCTGTGGTCGATGAACTGGATGGTTCGTCAAATGCACGAAAGCCTGGCTTGGCGATCAAAACGGGAGCGTTGGGGAATGATGGCATCGTCGAGGCGTTGGCAGATGTCTTGCGTGAATTCAATCAGCAAAACGGTTTAGATCGTGGAGTTCCTTTGGTCATCGATCCCGTTCGAGCTGCCACTAAAAACCTTGGCGCTCCATTACTCAACGAGGCTGGCTGGCATTCGATGAAGCAGCTGTTGTTTCCACTTGCCTCACTCGTGACTCCCAACGCCCTTGAATACGGCGACGGCAGTGAGTTTCAAAGCTGTCGCGGTGTGCTGCTTAAGGGGGGGCATCGCCGATTGGGTTTTGCGGAAAGAAATCCGGAAAGTGCCAGGGGAGATGTGCCCTTGGATGGAGAGGGGCAACAAATCCGGGACGAATTCTGGCGCGAAGGAAAGTTGATTCACACCGTCACTAAGTTCCACATCCCTGGAGCCACATCACTGCATGGAACCGGTTGCGCTCTTTCCACCGCAATTGCGGTCGGACTTGCGCAGCAGAAAGAGACCGCCGACGCCATCGAAGTGGGTTCTTTCGCTCTGCACCAATGGCTTACTGCCGCGATTCAACAAACAACAGCGTTGTTAGCGGATTGACCTTGTTTGCTCAACTCAGAATAAACTCAACTCTTAAAGTTGGTCTTCCAGCAGTTGACTGAGATGGTGGACGATGTCGGCAGCAGCCGGGTCACTGGCGATGTTTTTGTTTTCGTCCGGGTCGACTTGATGGTCAAAAAGCATGCGGTGAGTAACCTTGTCCTTTTTGCGCCACTCGGTGTAGAGATAGCGGTTGGTTTTCACTGCGTTGCAACCGTTCCATCTGATGAACACAACATCCTTAAAGGGTTGCTCCGGGTTGTCTAGCAAAGCGGCGAAGCTTGAACCTTGCACGTGCTCCGGAATCGGCAGCCCGGTCAAGGCGCAAAGGGTTGGATAAAGGTCAATGAATTCCACCAATTGATTGCAGCGGCTTTCCGCCTTCTTGCCTGGAGCGCAAACAATCAGTGGCGCGTGAACCGAATTGTTCAAGGTATTGTGCTTTCCCCAAAAGTCATGTTCGCCCAAATTCCAGCCGTGGTCTCCCCATAGCACCACAATGGTATTGTCGGCTAATTCAAGATCGTCCAGAGCAGCTATGACTTTGCCAATTTGGGCGTCTACATAGCTCACCGAGGCATAGTAAGCATGCCGAGCTTCGCCATGAAATTCATCACTTTGCTTGCGTGTGCCGCTAAGAGCGTAGTTGTCAATCTCCCGGGAAGTGCGGCACGCCGAGGGCAAGTTCTCCGGGGCGTAGCGATTGTCTGCCAACTGGATTTGATCCCGTTGGTAGAGATCCCAATATCTTTTGGGTGCGTTGAAGGGAAGATGAGGGCGCCAAAATCCACAAGCTAAGAAGAATGGTTCACCACTATCTTTGAGCTTTTTTAGATCATCGATTGTCTTGTTGGCCACCTTTCCATCTTGGTATGCGTCGTCTGCGACATCAGCGGACTCGCAGTAAGGGCCGCGTTTGGATTTTGGGTGAATGTGAGCGCTGGAACTCTTCGATTGCCAAATCCCATAGGCGTTGTAATTCGCCCAATCCGAATCGCCATGATAAATCTCGGCCGAACGCCAAGGAGCCGTACTCCAATCCTGTACGCGGTCACCCAAGTGATGGAAGACCTTGCCATTTGACAGCGTTGTATAGCCATGGCTCTTGAACAATCCTGGAAGGGTGATGAACTCCTGGTTCAGGTCACTGCTTTTCCATTGATTGGGCTTGGTGCGTAATCCAGTAAGCACACTCACTCGAGATGGCCCGCACACTGGCACGTTGCAATAGGCGCGATTGAACTGCGTACCTCGTGCAGCGAGTCGGTCGATGTTGGGAGAAAGCACTTCGCTATCGCCGTAGCTTCCAAGTTGGGGACGCAAGTCGTCCACAGCGATAAATAAGACGTTAGGCGGTTCCTGCGCCTGGATATTCGTGGCTCCAGCGATGATGAGGCAAACCATCGAAATTAGCGAATTCCACTTCATGGCGATCCATGATAAGCGGTTGACCGCTGCGCCGGTGCCGACTGGGCAAAGATTGACCCTTAGTAACTTGGCAGCACTCCGCATTCACGCGAGAATTTGTCGACATAGCGGTCGGTCATGCCAGCCAGGAAGTCACAGGCTGCGCGCTCATGCGTATCAGCGGTTTCGAAAAATCGCTGCGGGACTGCCGCTTGGTGCTTGACTAGGTAGTGATAAAGGTGCTCCAGCAAGTCGGTCGACCGGCGCACATGCCAGTTGATTTCTTCGCGGAAATACATGTGCTCATAAAGATAATGATGCAAGTCCGCGACCATGGACTTGAACTCGGGCGAATGCCCAATCAGTCGCTGCTCCGCAGATTGGGCTTGGCGTGAGCTTTGCGGCTTGTGTTCCGCCAAGCGTCTTTCGGATTCATTGCGAATGTCGGCGATGGTAAGCCCAAGCAATTCATTCGAAGCGCGTTGCCAGAACATGCTGTCGCGACCCTTGTCCGGGTGACGTTCGGCAGCAGCTTTGGCTGCCAAGTCCCATAAAGCCAGATCATCGGCCATTTTCTCTGGGTCCAAGATGCCCTCGCGAATGCCGTCGTCCACATCGTGGTAGTGGTAGGCCGTGGAATCCGCCAGGTCGACTAACTGCGCTTCCAGCATCGGGAAGCGCAGCACTTCACCGGTCGCTGGATCTTCCGCCTTTTGATGCTTGCGCAAGCAACTTTGCACCTCCAAGGTCAAATTCAATCCGCGGTACTCCGGACTGCGTCGCTCCAGCGTATTGACCACCCGTTGGGACTGCCGGTTGTGATCAAAACCACCAACTTCTTTGGTGCAGCGATCCAGGGCGACCTCTCCCGAATGCCCATAGGGTGGGTGACCCAAGTCGTGCGCCAACGCAATCGCCTCGCACAACGGCTCATTCAAACTCAACGCGCTCGCCAACGACCGCGACACCTGGTGAACCTCTAGCGAATGGGTCATCCGCGTGCGCTGGTTATCGCCGACGTGATTGATAAAGACCTGCGTTTTGTACATCAACCGCCGAAACGACGAGCAATGAATGATGCGGTCACGGTCACGTTCGAAACGCGTGCGCCAGTCGTCGGGGCGTTCGTCGAAGCTGCGGCCCTGCGAGTCAGCGGATTTGGCGGCGGCTGGATGCAGGTGCTGAAGTTCCCACTCCTCTTTTTGGAGGCGGTTCATTGCCTAAAAGAATAGCGAGAGTCAGCCAATTTGTGGCGGATGAGGGATATGTGGATCATTTCAGTGCAGAATCATGGAAAAGCAGTGCGCTGGGATTGACCAAAAAGCCCAGGAAAACTAACATTTTGCGCCATTTTCGCTGAACCCCACCGACCCGGTTGGAAAGCGGAGATCCCCAAAACCTTGCATCTGCTCATCGACCACCAACAAGGCGCAGCAGCCGAAAAGCGCACTGTTGCGCGCATTTTGGCTTGGGCAGAGGCTCGCGGCTGGAAGGATTTGCGGGCGATTGAGCCGCGCGGCGCTGGCGAACAGATGGACCGGGTCATGTCTTTGAAGGGCATTCCGGCCGACGAAACGCAGGCCGTACGCGAGGAATTATTGGATTTAGAAGGGGTTTTGGCCGTTTCCACCGAGCGCGAGCCGCTGTTCAAGGTGGTCGACCGGGCGTTGACCCAATCCTTGGTCACCCTAGAAGACGCGAAATTCGGCGAAGGTTACACCTCTTTGATCGCTGGACCTTGCTCGGTAGAGGATCAAGACTCCCTACTAGAACTTGCGATTAAACTTAAGGATGCGGGCGCAACCGCTTTGCGAGCAGGAGCTTACAAGCCACGCACCTCGCCATATTCTTTCCCCGGTCAAGGCCAAGCCGGTCTGGAAATCCTGACCGAAGTTTCTCAGCAAGTCGACCTACCGATCGTCACCGAGGTCCTCGACCCCGCCGACGTCGTCCTGGTCGCCGAGCACGCGGGCATGCTCCAAATCGGTTCGCGCAACATGTCCAACGGCGCACTGCTGCGTGAAGCCGGGGCGGTCGGCTTGCCGGTGCTGCTGAAACGCGGCATGAGTGCGACGATCAGCGAGTTCTTGCAGGCGGCCGAATACTTGGCCGACGCAGGCTGCAGCCAGATCATCTTGTGTGAACGTGGTTTGCGCCACTTCGATCACGAACTCCGCAATCTGCTCGACCTGTCGGCGGTGCCATTGCTGAAGCAGCGCACGCACTTGCCAGTTGTCGTTGATCCTTCTCATGGAACCGGGCGCGCCGACCTAGTTCCCACTATGATGGTGGCCGCCGCCGCCGCAGGTGCCGATGGTTTACTGGTCGAGGTTCACGCCAACCCACCACTGTCCGTATCCGACGCTCACCAAACCATTTCCGTGCCCGCATTCCACTCTGCCGCCGATACTGTCAAGGCGGTGCTCCAGGCTACTGGCCGCCAATTGGCCACTCGCCAGACCCACACCTCATTCGCTAGTTCATAAGCCATGGCTCGAACCCCCGTCATCGCTGGCAATTGGAAAATGCATCTGACCAAGCGCAAGGCCTCTGCCTTAGCGCGAGAGGTCGCCGCTGCTCAAGGCATGAGCACGCATCGCCAAGCCGTAGTTTTCCCCACCTACGTTCACCTCGATCACGTTCGCCGCAATCTCAAAGGCAGTAACGTCATCCTTGGAGCCCAGAATTGCTGGCACAAAAAGGAAGGCGCATTCACCGGTGAGATCAGCCCGTACATGCTGCGCGACATGGGCGTGCAAGTTGTGCTGCTCGGTCACTCCGAACGCCGCCACGTGATTGGCGAATCCGACGCATTGATCGCTGACAAGGTCAAGCTGGCGCTCAAAGCCAAGCTCGAAGTCATGCTCTGCGTCGGCGAAAAGATTGAAGAGCGCGAAGCCGGCCTGACCTTCGAGGTCCTCGCCCGCCAACTCAAAGCTCTGAAAGTCGTCAAGCCTGCTTTGGCCGACCGCGTGACGGTTGCCTACGAGCCGGTCTGGGCTATTGGCACCGGCAAGGTCGCCACGCCCGAAATCGCGCAGGAAGCGCATGCCGAATGCCGTCGCCAGGTGGCGGCCAACCTCGGCGAAGAAGTCGCGGCAAAGATGCCCATTCTTTACGGCGGTTCGATGAACGGCGGCAACGCTGCCGAACTGCTTTCCCAGCCCGACGTCGACGGCGGCCTAGTTGGTGGAGCTTCACTGGCCATCGATAAGTTCTCGCCGATCTTGACCGCGGTGCCTGAAGTCGCCAACGCTTAAGCACCGCGCAACGCCCAAGCGCAACCGCGTACCCATCGCCACAACACTGACCTCATGGAGCTCTTCCTTTACACCATCTTCTTCATCTCGGCGCTGCTGCTGATCCTGATCATTCTGCTTCAGGAAGGCAAAGGCGGCGGCCTTTCCGACGCCTTCGGTGGCGCCGGCGCTGCCACTTTCGGCGTGCGCTCCGGCGGCATCAGCCGTTTCACTTTCATCGTTTTCGGCGTCTTTTTGCTGTCGGCCATGGCTCTGCACTGGAGCTCGCCCGACTCGATGGACGGCTCGGTGATGGAAGGCACGCCTGAGGCTGAGCAAAACACGATTGGCGCCCCTGCTGATGGCGAGCCGCTGCCTGAAGGAAACTAGCCAGTTACTCTGAAGCGAAACGCCAGTTATGACCTCTGCCGAAGACCGCGCACTGGAACTCCTGCGCGAAACCAAAGCCCTGCTTGAGGGCGATTTTCTGCTGTCCTCCGGGCGTTACGCGCAGAAGTATGTGCAATGCGCACAGCTGCTGCAGCACCCAGACAAAGCGGGTGAAGTTTGCGCCATGTTGGCCAAGCGGATCAAAGAAGCGAACAACAATGACCGTCCTTACGACGTCGTTGTTGGCCCGGCGATGGGCGCGGTGACCATGGGCTACGAACTCGCCCGGGCGATGGGCGTGCGCGGGATTTTTGCCGAGCGCAAAGCCGAAGGCGGCTTTCAACTGCGGCGTGGCTTTTCAGTGCGGGCGGAAGAACGCGTGCTGGTTGCCGAAGATGTCGTGACCACCGGCGGTTCGGTTAAAGAAGTGCTGGAGATGCTCAAAGAAGCTGGGGTCACCAACATGGCGGTGGCCTCGTTGGTCAACCGTAGTGGGCGGGAAAATCCATTCGGCGAAGGGGTGGATTACTACCCCTTGATGAAGCTTGAAATCCCATCGTGGGATCCGTCTGAATTGCCAGCCGATCACGCTGGCTTGGCCCGTGCTGTCAAGCCTGGCAGCCGGCCAACGGCGACCTGATCGCTTGCCGCTTAAGCCTGGATCAATCTCATGAGCAAAGCACTCCTTGGCACCTTGCATAGCATGACGGGATACGGGCGGGGAAGTGCCGCGAATACCCATGCTGGCGCCGAAGCCGAATTACGCACCGTCAACGGCAAGGGTTTAAACCTGAAATTGCGCTTGCCGTCGGATCGCGGCGAACTGGAAGCGGTGTTGGAAGCGCGGGTGCGTAAGCAGATTGCCCGCGGTTCGGTGCAGGGTTTCATGCGCCTGCGATTGCTGAGCCAGGCTTCGCATTCGATCGACGTCAATGCTGTGCAGCAGCACTTGAAGGAGTGGCGCAAGTTGTCCAAAGAATTGGGCATGAAAAGCGCCGATCCAACCATGGCTGAGTTGCTGGCGATGCCCGGTTCATATGCGCCGGAAGCGGAGTCTGCTGCGGTTACCCGTGCCGTGCAAAAAGCGGCGGTTGCGGCGATGGACGATGCGCTAAAGGCGTTGTTGGAATCGCGTCGGGCCGAGGGCGCGCGTTTGGGCAAAGAGTTGATGCGCTTATGGAAACAACTGCGCGCAGCATTGAACAAAGCGCGCATGCGAGTGCCGAAGGCGATTGAAGCGGCGCAGCAAAACATGCAAAGTCGGGTAGAGACTGCGCTGAAAAACGCCAACTTCGATAGCCAGGTAGACCTCGCTCGTGAATTGTTGATTTTGGCCGACCGCGCCGACGTGCAGGAAGAAGTGGCTCGCTTAGACATCCACCTCGAACGCTTTGCCGCATTGTTGGAGCAAGGCGGTGCCGTCGCCCGTGAGTTGGAATTCTTGCTGCAAGAAATCCACCGCGAAATCACCACCCTCGGCAACAAGTCCGCCGACGCCACCCTTTCTCAGCACGTGGTGACGATGAAGCTCGTTGCGGGGCAGTTGAAAGAACAGGTCCTGAATCTTGAGTAGTTCCACTGCTGGCGAATCTGCCACCTGCGGTCCTCAGCTGATCGTGGTTTCGGGTCCAACCGCATCCGGAAAATCAACGCTGTGGCGGCGTTTGGTCCAGCATCCGCAAGTGACCTTTTCGGTTTCGGCAACCACCCGCAAACTGCGTCCGGGTGAAGTGGACGGCAAGGATTATTACTACGTCAGCGACGAGCGTTTCGACGAGATGATCGCGGCGGGGGAGCTACTGGAACACGCCAATGTGCACGGCTGTTTTTACGGCACCTTGCGCAGCGAGATTGAAAAAGCCTTCGATGCCGGTTTGAGCGTGGTGCTAGAAATCGACGTGCAGGGTTTTGATCAACTGCGTCAATCGGACTTGCCGTTGGTGTCCATTTTCGTCAACCCGCCGTCGTTGGAAGTGCTGGCGCAGCGTTTGCGCGACCGCAAATCTGAAACCGAAGAACAGATGGCTCGACGTTTGTCGATCGTCGAAAAAGAAATGGCGCGCGCCAACGACTACCAGCACGTCGTCATTAATGATGACTTAGAGGTTATGATCCAACAGGTGCACGACCTGCTTGGATTGGAAGTGCAGCCTCAGTCCTAACTTCGGCCTCCGCCGTTTCCATCTTCCAGCCTGGCTTCACCGCCACCTTCCATGAGCGAAATCCTTCTTGGTGTTTCCGGTTCCGCCGCCTGCTTCAAAGCCGCGGCCTTGGCTTCCGCTCTGGTGCAGCATGGTCATGGGGTGACCGCGGTACTCACGCCCGCTGCGGCCAAATTGGTAACGCCGTTGCAGTTTTCCTGCTTGACCGGCCGCCGCGCCATGTGCGACGAATGGAAGCCCGAAGATCCGGCCGGCATGGATCACATCCAATTCGCCCGCCGCGCCGACATCATGATCGTGGCGCCTTGCACCGCAGATCGCATCGGTCTATTCGCCAACGGCTTAGCCCCCGACTTGCTCGGTTCGCTAGCACTTGCATTTGAGCAAAGCAAAAAGCGCATCTACGCCCCGGCGATGAACCCCGAAATGTGGAAGCACCCCGCCGTGCAGCGCAACGTCGCCCAACTCAACGCTGATGGGTGGATTCAAGTCGGCCCAGTCGCTGGCCGCACCGCATGTGAAGAAGAAGGTGCCGGCCGCATGGTCGAAGTCGACGACATACTGGCGCTGATTGCTTAATCGGTTCTGCCGCATGTAGGGCTGTGGCTTGAGTGCGGTACTCTGTGGCTAGAATGATTCCAGCCATGATTTTCGCCACCATCCTGTTGGCTGCCGCCACTCAGGCGCAGACCGCGCCGCCGCCCGACCCTAGCGACACTTATTTGCCTGTTTGCATCAGTGGCAAATGGGGGTACATCGACGCAAACGGCGAAATGATGATTCGTTGCCGCTTCGACATGGCGCGGCGTTTTTTTGATGGACGCGCTGCAGTCCGTCAGGGCACCAGTTGGTCCTATATCAACACCGATGGCAGCTTTGCCTTTGAAGGTGGTTTTCATCAAGCGCGCGATTTTCGGCAGGGCTTTGCTGCCGTGAAAGATGCCGGGGTTGAGGATGGCAAAAGCTGGTATTTCATCGACCGAAGTGGTGCTGCCATTGCTGACGAGCAACGCTGGAGTGAGGTAAGCGACTTCTCCGACGGCTTCGCCGCTTTGGTAACCGGGCTTGGCGTTGGCTATTTGAATGGCAAAGGTGAGGTGGAGCTGAGCTTTGGTTTATCCGGCCGTTTGCCGTCGGACTTTTATCAAGGGTTGAGCGCTTATAGTTTTCCCATGATTGGGAGTTCGGTTCGCTCAACGACTGGGTGGAAAGGGTAGTGATGCCGCTACAGCCTGGACCGGTTGCGGTGCAGCGCAAGGGGAAGTGGCAATACGTAGTCGCAGCGGATCAAAGTCCGGTGCCAGCCAACCTCCGATCAGCATTTTCATTTTCAGGAGGCTTTGCCGTGGCAGAGGACGCGCAGTCAGGAAAGGTCGGATTCATCAATCGCGACGGTTTCTGGGCAATTCCGCCGCAATTCACTTTTGCCGGAGACTTTGATCGCGGCCACGCCGTGGTCAAGTTCGGCGACAGCATTTGCTGGGTGAATCAAGGTGGCAAGTTGATTTGGGCGCCGCAAAATTTCCCTGTTCAAGAGTGGGAGACGCAAATCGCCGCCAAGCGTTGCGGCGAGAAGGTCGGTGCTGGTATAGACATCTTCGGCGACGAAGATCTACCGCTGGTTCTGGGGGAGGTCGTCGGTGTTTATCGCAGCCGCGTGCAAGCCTTGGCGGAAGCGCGAGTGCGGTCGGGTGCCGAGGTCATCGTCGACGCGGGCAGAGATAGTGAAAGTCATTTTGTTTACGCCACTGACTTGTCGATGTTTTTCAGCCAGGTGGTCACGTCGACCACCGATTACATCCTTGCTGAGGACGATTTACGCGCCGCCGTGCATTACGCTCGCAGTGGAGACTTGGAAGCAACCCTCACCGCGGTCAACACCACCCGCATTGCCGACGACCTGCGCTTGATGCGTTTGCTTTGGCGCGATGCACCATCCATGGATGGAAAGTTGCAGGTCGCTGCGCCGAGTTATTTTGAATGCGGGGAAAACCAAGATCCGGTCAAGGTCGAGTGGCACAGTATTGGTGGCAAATTGGATCAGCCCGAGGTGGCCGAAGAATTGCTGCCGTCGCCGCAGCGCAATCAAGATGGATCGATTGATTACTGGAGTCCCCGAACTTTCGAAGCAGCCTTTGACGGAACCTTTGAAGATGGGCGACCCTTTTCCGAAGGCTTGGCGTCGGCGAGGAAGGGTGGGCTTTATGGGTTCATTGATTTAACCGGTAATTGGGTCATC
>CAZMDZ010000061.1:0-14347 GCA_964565175.1 uncultured Planctomycetales bacterium | reverse complement strand
GACCCTCCGTCAGCACGGCATTTTGACCTGCCGCCGAGACGGCCAGCGCATGTAATACCGCCTCGTTCGTTTCGAGCTGGTTCACTTGCTGGATTGCATTCGCGACCATTGCCGCATTGGTGGGGAGTCGGAGGAAACAGCAG
The DNA here is from genome assembly GCA_964565175.1 of uncultured Planctomycetales bacterium. Classification (GTDB taxonomy): domain Bacteria; phylum Planctomycetota; class UBA1135; order UBA1135; family UBA1135; genus JACNIZ01. The sequence continues at coordinate 14,204 of CAZMDZ010000061.1, read as the reverse complement.
GATGAGCCCTGCCCGATCGTGGCGTACGGTTCTTTGGGCCGTTGTCGGGATAGGGTGGATGGCTGCGATTTCGTGTGGTCCGGCGCAGGGTCCAGGCCCCGAAGCAGACCCCAACGCCAGTTTTCTCACCCCAATCGAAACCGCCCCAACCCAAATCTCGGTGGCGGCGGTCAGCGAGGCTCAGTTGTGGCGCGAAGTTCCGGCTTCGGTTCGTTCCTTGGATCACATCAGCGTTTCGGCCGAGGTTAATGGCAGACTACTTCAGGTTCATGCCGAGGTCGGCGATCGGGTTTCGAAAGGCCAACCCCTCGCCACCTTGGATGACAGCGTGCTGACCTCCATGCACGCAAGCGCCCAAGCGGCGTTAGATTTAGCCACTGCCGAGATGGATCGAGTGCAGCGCTTGTTCGAGGCCAAGGTGGCCTCACAACGGGAGCTGGATGCGGTGCAAAGTGGATACAAGCGCGCGGTGGCGGCGTTAGAACTCGCCAAAACCGATCTGGAACGGGCAGTGGTGCGGGCGCCGGTGAATGGCATCGTGGAAGATCGCCTGAACGGCCCGGGCGACCTCGCCTTCCCCGGCAAACCACTGTTTTCACTTTACGATCCAACCCGTTTGGTGCTCGACGTGCAGATCCCTATTGATGATCGCCCTGCCGTCGGTTTAGGAACCGAACTGCCGTGGACCATTGGTCTGCACAGCTCCACTTCAAGAGTCACCGAGATCGCACCTTCCAGCGATCCGCGCAGCCGGACTTTGCGAGTGCGATTGGAACTCGGGGCACAACCGCAGGAGTTTTTGCGCACCTTGGCGCCGGGCACCTTTGGCGTCTTGCGTTACTCCGCAGGCCAGCGCCCGTTTGTTTCGGTGCCAACGACTTCGTTGCGACAAGTGGGGCAGGTGCAAATGGTTTTAGTTCAAGATCAGCACCAGCAATGGCGACGTCGTGCAGTGCGAACTGGACATCAACGCGACGGGGAAATCGAAATTTTGAGTGGCTTGGTTGGTGGCGAAACCATCGGCTGGACTCCTTGATTCCTACGCTAGCGACCCATCCAAGCCAAACCGGTGAAACAAGACTCCTTCTTAACGCGATTTGTGGCTCGATTTCTTGAGGGCCACAATTCGGTGTTGTTGCTCGCGCTAGCCTTAGCTTTGGGCGCGGCTGCAGTGTTGATGACGCCGCGCGAGGAAGAGCCGCAAATCGTTGTGCCGATGGCCGACGTCTTCGTCGAAGCGCCAGGTTATTCCGCCGAAGAGGTGGAACGTCTTGCGGCGCGACCGTTGGAAAGGTTGCTTTGGCAAACCGACGGAGTGGAGCATGTTTATTCGATGTCCCAGCGTGACAGGGCAATGGTCACGGTTCGCTTTTTCGTTGGCGAAGACCGCGAAGATTCGTTGATCAAGCTGCGAGATCGTTTGCAGCAAAACTTGGATCAGATCCCGTCGATCGTTGCTGGTTGGATTGTCAAACCAGTTGAGATTGACGATGTTCCGGTGGTCACCATGGCGTTGTACGGCGATGGTTACGACGAGTTCGCTTTGCGCCGGATCGGGGAGGAAGTGCAAGCTCGGCTGGATCAGTTGCGCGACGTTTCTGGCACTCAACTGGTTGGCGGCGCTCGTCGTGAAGTGGTGGTGGAAATCGACCGCGAAGCGATGCACGCACGGGGTCTGACTTTGAATGAAGTGGCGTTGGCAATCCAAGCGGCCGACCGCACAGCGGACGTCGGCGAGTTTAATCGTCAAGACCAGCACCTCAAGGTTTCAATCGGCGAAGGCTTTGCCGACGTTCCCAGCCTGGAAGCCTTGGTTCTGACTGGCCACGGTGGCAATCAAGTGTTCTTGCGCGACCTTGCGGCGATCAGTGATGGGCCGGAGGAGTTGAAGCAGTACACCCGCATCCGTTTTGGCGCAGGGGCAACGATTGATCCTGATGGCAGTCGATCCATGCCCGCAGTGACGCTGGCGGTGTCCAAAAAGAAAGGCAGCGATGCCACCCAAGTTGCCGCCAGTGTGCTTGCCGAGGCTGAGCGTTTGCGTCGCCAGGTTTTACCAGACGGATTGCACCTTCAAGTCACTCGCGACTACGGCCAAACTGCCGACGAAAAGGTCAACAACCTTCTCAGTTCAATAGGCTTTGCTTTGATCAGCGTGGTCGCTTTGCTGCTGTTTACGCTTGGTTGGAGAGAGGCACTGGTCGTGGCTCTGGCGGTGCCGGTTAGTTTTTCATTGGCGCTGCTGGTCAACGCGTTACTTGGCTACACCATCAACCGAGTCACTTTGTTCGCCCTGATCCTGTCGTTGGGATTGGTGGTGGATGATCCAATTACTAACGTCGATAACATTCAGCGCCACCTGCGCAAACGGGCGGCGGGGGCCAAGCAGTCGGTGCTCAATGGGGTGCGCGAGGTGCTGCCACCGGTGATCATGAGCACCCTGACGATCATCGTCTCCTTCCTGCCGATGTTTTTCATCACCGGCATGATGGGGCCGTACATGGCGCCGATGGCTGCCAACGTGCCATTGACGGTGGCGTTTTCGACTTTGGCAGCGGTCACGGTTGTGCCGTGGTTGGCGTACAAGCTGATGAAGCATCTTGCCACTGAGCCAGCGTCCGGGCCAGAAGGTGTGGCTGGTTCCACCCCAGAGTCGAGCGAAGTCAAGAAGGTCAAAGAGCCAACTCCAGCTTGGCTGCGGAAAATGTACCGAGCTAGCCTGGCGCCATTTCTGAAAAATCGACTGACCGCCTACTTCCTTGTGTTGCTCACCTTTGGTTTGTTTGTCGGCGCATCGATCCTGCCGTTGTTTGGCAAGGTGCCGTTGAAGATGCTGCCGTTCGACAACAAGAATGAACTTCAATTGGTCATTGACCTGCCAGAAGGCAGCTCTCTCGAACGTACCGACAGCGTCACCCGACGCTTTGAAGACTTCCTCGCCCAAGTTCCGGAAGTCAGAGACCTCGAAAGTTTCGTTGGTACGGCGTCGCCTATGGACTTCAACGGTTTGGTCCGCCATACCTACCTGCGCCAGTCGCCCGAGCTTGCGGACATCCGCATCAACCTGCAGCACTCCTCGGAGCGCAAAATGCAATCGCACGCCATCGCCATGCGTTTGCGCGACGATTTGCAAGCGATCGCCGATCAAAACGGCGCCACCATTCGCTTGGTGGAGACGCCGCCAGGACCGCCGGTGCTGGCTACTGTGGTGGCGGAAATTCGTGGTGACGAAAGCACGCCGTATGCGCAATTGATCGCCGCTTCCCATCAATTGCGCGACCTAATGGCAGAAGAACGCGGCCTACGCGAAGCCGATGTCATGGCGTCGACCGATCATTCACGGGTGCGTTATGTCCTCGACCGCCAGCAAGCGGCTTTGCATGGGGTGACCGAAACGCAGGTGACTCAAATTGTCGGCACTGCGTTGAAGGGCAAGCGGGTTGCTACTTTGCGTGAAGAGCACGAACGTCAGCCGTTGCCGGTGCAAATGCGATTGCCTCGCGCGCAGCGATCCGGGTTGGATGAATTGAGCTTGCTTGGAGCGCGGACAGGCGATGGCACAATGGTGCCGTTGCAAGGCATCGGCCAATTTGAAAAAGTTGCCGATGACGGGGCCATCTATCACAAAAACTTGCAACCGGTGGTTTACATCACTGCCGAAATGGTCGGTCGTGCACCAGGCGAGGCCGTTTTGGCAATGCAGGCTAAGTTGAAGGATCAGCCGTTACCAGACAACATCGACGTCGAATGGGCCGGGGAAGGCGAATGGGAAATTACCCTGCGCGTTTTCCGTGATATGGGGCTGGCTTACATCGCCGCTTTGATTTTCATCTACCTGCTGCTGACCGTCGAAACCAAGTCACTGGTTATGCCGCTACTCGTAATGATGGCGATCCCGCTGACCGCGATCGGCATGATGCCGGGTTTCTGGATGCTCAACAGCGTCGTCGCAACCGACGTCAACGGTTATTCTGATTCAGTGTTTTTCACCGCAACCGCGATGATTGGCATGATTGCGCTTGGCGGAATCGTAGTGCGCAATTCGCTGGTCCTTTTGCAGTTCATTCAAAACGAACTCGCCACAGGCACCGCCTTGCGCGAGGCAATTTTTGCCTCAGGCGCGGTACGCATGCGACCGATTTTGCTGACTGCAGGGACCACTGCACTCGGCGCATGGCCGATCACCCTCGACCCAATTTTCAGTGGTCTAGCATGGGCACTGATCTTTGGCCTGCTGGCTTCCACTGCCTTCACTTTGCTGGTCGTGCCAGCCGTGTTCTGGTTGATCTCCGAAAAGAAATACCGGCTTCAAGTTAAGGTCTAAGCCTAAGGCTGCCACGACCAAATTTGCAGCTCAGGCATATTGCCAAAGCCCAATCCATAACCTGGTGCGGTGATCAAAACATCATCGCGGCCGTCGCCATTCAGGTCCGTGGCGTTGGCGATTGCTCGACCAAAGGTTCCGTGGGGGATCTCGCCGTGCATGCGGTGCACGGCTTGACCGTTAGCGCCGGAAAAGAAGGTTACGGTGCCGTCGGCAAAGGTCTCGCCAGCACGGGTTAATTGCGCGCTCGCAAAATCACGGAAGCCGTCGCCGTCAACGTCGCCAATCCCCACCATCGGGTAGCCGAAGCGGCGGTCTTCGCCATCTCCGTAAATGGTTTTGACCAAGGTGGAAGTGCGGCCATCATAGATATAGATCGCGCCACAGCGTTCGGCGGAAGGCAAGCTGGCCATTTGGTCGGCAACGGCAAGCTCTTGGAATCCATCTCCATTCCAGTCGCCAAGACTCAGCATGTTATAGCCGAAGAAATTGGAGACCTCGCTTTCGTGATTTGGGCTGTAGAGCGTCTTCAGTAATGACTGAGTGCGACCGCAATACAACCGCACAATGCAACGCGCCACGTTTCCTTCCATGCTGCGCGCCGTCACCAATAAGTCGGCATGGCCGTCGCCGTTCATATCGCCACAGTTTTCCATCGCAAAGCCAAAATGCTGACGGTCGCCGACGCCGTGAAAATCGCGGATTAGCGATCCATCGGTGCCGGAGTAAAGAAAAACCGATCCGTTAAAGGTATAGCCATGAGTTGACGTGCCGTGATTGCCAACGGCTAGGTCGCCAATGCCGTCGCCATTGAAGTCGGCGATGGCGATCATGCTTCTGCCATAAAAGGGCAAGCTGTCGATGCTGGCTATGGTGTAAATCTGGGTGCCGTCGCTGCCGGAGTACACCCAAATCAGCCCATCGCCCGCGCCACCAGTCCCCGGATGGCCGGGTTCGCTGATGGCGTAATCAGCAACGCCATCGCCGTCGACGTCTTCCATCGCTGCGATCTGGGTGGCGTAATTGCCGTTGAGGTGGTCGCCGAAATGTTCTCGAATCAGGCTGCCGTTGGCGCCCGAATAAAGAAAAGCCGCACCCGTGGCGACATTGCTGGGGTTGAAGGCGGTATGAGCTCCAACCATGTAATCGGCGGTGCCGTCGCCGTCGACGTCGCCCACGGAAGTGGTGTTCCAACCAAAGTGGGACATGGTGCTAGGCCCGATGTGGACCCGATGCTCCGTCCATTGGCCAGTATTCTGGGCGGCGACGGCCGGGGTGAGAGCAGCAATTGCCAGCAGGACCTTGCTGGTGAACGAAATAGAAGAAAAATCTCCGAGGGTGTGCATGATTTCTAATCCCCAATAGGGGTGTTTATTTCCACATACACAGAGATTATCGCAAAATCAGCCAAAATCGAAGGCGTGGGCGAAACTTGGACTTGCGGCTATGGTTGATGGATCATGATCTCCCTACTCTTAGCGACCCCCATGGTGCTGGCTCAGGAGCCGGTGCCCGTTTCCGACCCCACCCAGGAGCCTGCCCCAGTCACCGAGCAGGCACCCGAACTCGGTGCAGACGCGGCTGGCATGCTCGATCCGCTGACCGAAGTTCACTTGATCTGTGCCGAAATGGAGTCGCTGAACTCCTTCACTTTTGAATACAAGTCCGACGGCGGCATGATGAGCGGTGGTCGCGGCGGCTTCGGTGGCCGTGGCGGCGGGCGAGCAGACGCTTCCGCTGAGGGCGACGAGAGGGCACCTGAGCCGAAGCCGTGGATCGTGACCTGGCAGAAGGACCAGCCGCTGATGATGAGCAACGGCGATTTTGTGGCCGTGCGTCAGGACAACGTCACCGCTTACAAGAGTGGCGAAGGTGAATGGAAGCGTCAAGAGCGGAGTTCGCGCGGAAGCTTCGGCGGTCGTCGTGGTGGCGATTCTGGTGGCCGTCCGGAGCGCGGTGGTGGAGCCGAAGGCGGTGGACGCCCTGAGATCACTCCGGCACAGCGTCGGATGTGGGAAATGCGTTCGGTTCAAATGCCGCACGATGCGTTGATGGCGTTGCCGGATTCGATGGACGAAACTCAAGTCCATCGCAGCACCAAGCTGGGATTAACTGTGTTTGAAGGCGCGCTGACTCCGGATGGTGCGTTGGAACTGGCCACCAACGGTCGCGGCTTTGGTCGAGGCGGTCGCGGCGGCGGCGATGCCCCGCAAATGGAAAGCACCGGTAATTTCCGTTTGATCTTGGGCCCGAAAGGTTCGCTGAAAGAATTCACTCTCAGCACCACCATCAAAGGCAGCTTCGGCGAACGCGAGTTTGAACGCACCACTCAGCGGGTCTACAAGTTCTCGAAGCACAATAAGTCCAAGGTCGAGCTCGCCGACGACGTCCGCGCTATGCTCAAGCCAGCAACGCCGGATCAAGAAGAGTTCTAAAAAAGTTCCGCGCTCTCGGAGTTCACCAATGCGAACTCCCGCAATCCATCACCGTGCTCGCTACTTGCTGAGCACGGTGATTTTTCTTTCTTCGCCAGGTTCTAAATTCAAGCGCACGCCAATGCGACGGCCGTCTTCAGTTTGCATCACCAAATGGGTTAATCCTGGTGGTAGTGATGAGAGGTCACCGTCTTCAAAGAGCCCGGGGAATTTCAAAGGCAGATCACAATGGACTTCGACCTTGGCGTATTTTTTGGGCTGGAGCTTGATTGATCCAGTCTGCCCAGGCTGCATTCCGCGACCTCTAGCGTGAATCGATTGGATTGATCGCTGGCTTGTACTTCGGGCATATCGGTCCAATGGAGCATGCTGTTTGCACGCCAGCTGCTTTTCCCCTTGAACCCATCGGGTAGATGAAGGCTGATTTTATTCATCTTGACCTCATCGGGCCGGAGCTCGGGCGGAACGAGCTTCAAGTCCTTGAGATCGACGATGTTCACCGTTCCATCGGGCGCATTCGCCTCGTAGTAAACGGGCTCGTTTTGATCGTTCCAGCATTGAAAGACTAATCGCGCGCCCTTCGGGTAAGGAAGGGTCTGGGTTCGCGCATCGACGTTGGCGGTGTAGCCATCTGCTTCCACCCAACCGAGTGAAGAGCCTTCGGGTAAAACCAAATCAATCCTTGGTTGTAGCTTCCAATGAGGATGAAGCTGGACTGGAGCACCAGCGGCGGCATCAAACTCCAACCACTCTTCGGCAAAGCGCCGAAAGCCACCACCCAAATGAAGCGCGGCCTTTCCAGCGGGAAAGGAAATCGAACCCTTTTGCCAATGCTTCTTTTGAAGGGATTTCGTCCAACCGTCTTCATGAATCAGTTGCGCTTCGGGGAACTCGCCATCGAATTGGGCCCAATCGGGCAAGCTGATTTGAATTTCCGCAGTGAGCAATTCCTCGGGTGGGTCCCATGAAATTTGGCGCAGCTTAAACGGCCGGTTGGGAATGAGATCGACGTCGCCAAATGGTTTGGCGTTTGGCTCCAGTGGTTCAATCATTACGCCGTCGGCCAAGTAGCGATAAGGGGCGTAAAGATGACCGTCTTCATTGGTGCGGCCAACGTGATAGCACTCGCCGTCGTGAATGTGGTAAGTCCCGAATGCGTACGGGTTGCCATCCTCCTGCAGAAGTTGCGCTTGAATCTTGCGCTCCAGTCGCGGCATAACCAGAGTCAATTCATAGCCGTCCAACAGCGCATGTTCGGCGTTGATGTATTCGGTGCCAGCAAAACCTTGTGCGCGCAGTCGAAGCTCGGGCATGTTGTCTTGAGGTCCATACCCGCGCAACCAGGCAACGCCTTCGGAATTAGTTCGCACTTCAAATGCAGGTACGTCGTGCGAACAAGTCAGCGTCGACGTCACCACGGCGTTGTAAATGGGGCGGCCGTGAGTGTCGATTACCCGTAGGCGTGGAACCTTGCCGTTGTCGGGGAACAGTTCGATGGCCTCTTCAAAGAGTTCCACACCGGCGTCATTCCAAATCAAATAGCCCGGCGCGTGAACTCGGGCTTTTTCATTTCGGGCAACGGTAAACCGGCCGTCTTCCCCCGACATTGCCTCACCCGCTCGATACAAGCCACCTACGTGTTCATTGAGTTCCTCGGTCCAAGTTTCGATCACTGCTCCGGCGATGGCTTCGCCAGTGAATGCATCCACGACCCTGCCCGAAAAATTGAGGTAGGTATGGCCAGATGGATCAAACTCCACAGCATCTTCGATGGTGGAGGCAAGCTCTGTGAAGGATTCCCCAGGTTTCAGTCCCGTGACTTCGAAGCCGGATTGAGGGAATGAAGAAACCAGTGCTGCAAGGAGGAGGGGGGACATAAACGGAGCAAGGCGGATGAGGTTGTCCTCATCCGCCTTGAGTGTAGAGCCGCCATTCGGCGGCGTTACCGAGTTGTTACAGCGCTGCAGGTGCGCCGCAGGTCATCCGTGCTTCGCGTTCCTTGGCGAACTTGGAAATGCCCTTGCGCAGCGATTCCTTATCCAAACCGGCTTCCTCGATGATCTCATCGTAAGAACCACCGGTACGCCATTGCTCATCATGATCCGGGCTCATCGCGTAGTCGAAGGACGCGCGGTTACCGGCCCACAGCCACATGTGCTGGCGAGCGTTGTTGGTAATGAAGGTGCTGTCCGCCCAGTCATCGGCGCTGACGATATCGTTGCGCCACGACTGGTCTTGGCGCATGAACAGTTCGTGGCTGATCGCCGCCACCAACTTGACGTTGGGGCCGTCGCCGTCGAACCAACCATCTTTCAGCAGCTCAATCAACGAAGCGGTGCACGAAGTTCCACGCACGAAGATGCAGCCCTCCTTGGGCCGTGACGGATCGTAATCACGAATGATGTACGCACCCTTTGCTGCCTCGCGGAAGTCGCCCATGCCGAGCGCATTGCGGTCTGGAAGTTCAACGCCCGGCCGGGTCAGGTGCAGCGCCACGATCGGTGCTTCGGTACCCAAAGCCGCCAGCAATGCTGGACCAACCTCGTTCGGCTCCCACGGGTGGATGTCGATCACCGATCCACGCGGGAAGAACTGAGTAATGCCCGGCGAGTAAATGCCGAAGTGAGTGCGCGAATCCTCGGCCGTTTCCGGACCGGAGTGACCGGCAACCCAAATGACCTTGCCCAGCTTGACCGGGCTATCTTGAGCCTGCTGCGAGTACAGACGCATCGGGCCGTACTTGAGGTAGCTGAACGAACCGTAGGTCGAGCAAGCACCCCAATAGCCAGCAAAGTGGTTGGTCGGATCCGACGCCATGTTGGTCGACGCCATTCCACACAGCACACCAGCGTTCCCAAACTCGGTAATCGCGGTCGGCAGCATCGCGCCACCCTTAGAGGTCTCGCGGTTGTACCAACCGAAGCCCTCGCTATCGCCCCAGTCCTTGCCGAAGCCGGACAGGTTGGTCGAATCAGCCAAGTCGGCACTGGCGGCCAGCACCAACGGGCGACCGTACTTGCGCTTGGCGATGGCGTTCAGGTACGAGCCGACGCGCGAGAAACCAGCGCGGTTCGGCTGCTTTTCGCCAGCGGCGAAGAACAGTTCATCGGGCAGCGTGTTCGGGTCGGTGAAATCTGGATCTTGGGCCGGATCCAAACCCAACTCAACGCCGTCGATGGACTCAGGCACCGAATCGCCCAGCTCAATCAAACGATCGGCAAGCCACTGGCAGTAAGCCTCGTCGTCGAGCAACGACAACGCAACCTTGATGTTTTCGCCAGTTTGATCGCGGAAAGCGTGATCGGTTTCTGGCTTGCCTTCACCAAAGCCGACGAACTCAACGCCGTACTTATCAGCAAAGTCCTTTTTCGTTTGCCAGTAGACCTCGGAGTTCGGCTTGTGGGCAGCACCGTGCGACGCATTGCCGGTCACGCCGTAACCGCGACCCTTGGTCGTCTTGAACCAAGCGCAGCGCGGCTGATCGCCACTAGCAAAGGTGCTGTCGATCAGCGCTTGAGCAACCTGCTCATAATTGGCACCATCTTCGGCGCCCTTGGTGACAAAACCGTAGCTGTCGAACCAAATCTGCGGGTCGCCGTACATGACGTCGCTGAACTTACGCGGGTCGATTCCGTAATCGTTCCAGTCGATCATGTAAACCATGTTCGACAGACCCATGCCGTAGGCAATCTGCTTGGCTTCATGGTGACAACCAGCGGTCAAGCCGCCTTCACCTTCAATGCCAAAGACACGCACTTCTTCGGCACCCGCGTGCTTCAGCGCCAGCGCAATGCCGACGGCCGCCGGGCCGCCGTGGCCGCTAGGACCGGTGTTGGACTTGAAGAACTGAGTCTTGCCTTCTGCTTCTGCGTGGCCAGACAAGCCACCATTGCGCCGAAGAGTCAGCAAGTCTTCCCAGACCAACTGGTTTTCAAGACCGCCAGCGACGAGGTACTTGTCGTCGCCAGTCTTGTCGTACATGCGACGAAGCGCTTCGTTGTAAACCGCCAGCATGCCGTAAATCAGTGGCGTGGTGTGGCCGGCGATCAGGACGAAGCGGTCAGCAAATGCTTTCTGCGGATGGCGAATGTCCCAGCGCATCACGCCGGACAGGGTCAACGCCACCATCGCCGGTACTTTGGAGCGGGACCCTCCTGGGTGGCCGCTTTGCCGGAGATTAAGCATCAGATCGATCATTTGATCGATCATGTCGCCGGTCTTCTCCCAGTAGGCGAAGTCCGAGCGCAGAGAATCCAACTGTGGGATGGGTCTGGTCATTTCAAGCAAGGGATGGGCAGGCCAAATGGGGGGGAGGCCTAGCTGTTGGGCATTCTACTCACCTCGGAACAGCTCTGGATAGTGCTTGCGCGTGCATTCCGGGCAAACTCCATGGCTGATGTCGGCGTCTGAATGGTCGCGCAGGTACGACTCCAGCGGTTGCCAGGTGTCGCTGTCGTCGCGGATCTTCTTGCAGAAGGAGCACAGCGGCAAAATGCCCTGCAGAGTGTGGATTTGGTCCACTGCCTGTCGCAGCCGGGGCAGCAGCCTGGATTTTAGCTCTTCAACCCGCCGCCGGTCGGTGATGTCCTCGCCGCTGCTGATGGTGCCAATGATTTCCCCGCTTTGATCACGAAAATAATTGTTATGCCAAGCGATCAACCGCCGACGGCCATTTTTTGCCTGAATCGAGTTTTCGAAGTACCGCGCACCCTCCAAATTTCCAGCCATGATGTCCTGGAAAACCGGCAGGATGACCTCGAGGCCTTCCGGTTGAGGGAGGCAGGTGCCAAACCAATTGCGGCCGATCAACTCGTCCTCGCGGTAAGCCAGCAATTCCAACCCCTTACGGTTGATGCGCTCCAGGTTGCCCTCTCGGTCCAGGGTGACGATGATCGAATCGACCAGGTTGAAATAGCGTTGGAACAGACTTTTCTGTTCGGCCAATTCCTGCCGTGTCTTTTCCAATTCACCGCTGACACAAGTCAAATCACTCCGCAGGTCCTCGGCTTCGCGGTCGTGAGAGGGTGTCTTTTGAGTGGTGCCTTTCATCATCTCCCGGGGCAGCGGTTGATCAGGCGGCGAACCCCACTTTAGCGATTTATCTCGATCTTGGTTGGGCAATGGCTCTGCTAGCGGTGTGTACCGCGGGGAGTTGTCGGTGACGGGAAAGCTGGCCACAACGGCCTGCAGCTCGTTCCGGGCGACGACGTGGGCGGGGTGGTCACTGTGGATCAGGTTGTCCTGCTCCAGCGGGTCACTGGAAAGCTGATACAGCCGCGTAGCCACTCCGTCCTCCACCCAGAGCTTGAAATCCCGATTGCAGACCACGCGATCGGCAAAGGTGGCGGTGCTGCGCACCCTGCCGTCGACGTATTCCGCCGGATGGCCGCCCATCGACATCACCCAATTCCGGCCCTGGAACGAAGTCCCTTGGCGCACGGCATCGAAGAAAGACTGGCCATCCAAATTCCACCTTGGCGGGGGAGTTGCTCCAGCGATGTCAGCGAGAGTGGGGAAGATATCGGTGAAATCGATCAACGCTAGGCTGACTTTGTCGTGGACCGGATAAGCAGGCGCGTAAACAATCAACGGCACGTTGCAGCCACTTTGGCGCAGAGAATTCTTGCCACCTTGCCACAAACTTCCCATACGCCGCGCCGACATTCCCCGCCCGCTGCCATTGTCAGTGGTGAATAGCAGAATGGTTTGTTGATCCAAACCTAGTTCCTCTATTCCGGTTCGCAAATCGCCGACGAACTGGTCGACGTATTCGACCATCGCTTGATACTTCTGCCTTTTCCCTTCCGCATTCGGCTTCGCTGGAGTGGTGACCAAAGGGGAGTGCGGCAAGCACAGCGGAATGTACAAGAAGTTCGGCCGGTGGCGGTTGCGCTGTAAAAAGTCGAGGCTGAAATCTCGGAAGACGTCGGCGCCGAATGCGCCTTGGTGAGTTTTGCTGCCGCTGCGGCTGTGGAGGTAAGGATCCCAGTAGCGTTTGTCGCTCGGTGGATTACCGTCCTCGTAGCCGGTCCATACGCACCAGTCGTCAAAACCGTGGCGGCGCAAGACGTTCGGTTGCAGGCGGAAATCATTGATTTGCCATTTACCGGCAATGGCAGTGGCATAACCCGCATTGCGCAAGACGCGGGCGACGGTGAGGTTTTCCTCCGGATCAAAATGGCAGCCTTTGCCCCAGCGCGGCACGTCCCAGTGATTGACCCATCCATGGCGGAACGGATATTGACCGGTTAACAAGGTGGTGCGAGTGGGTGTGCAAACCGGCATCGAGTAAGCGTTTTCAATGCGCATGCCATCTGCTGCAAGCCGATCTAAGTTTGGCGTCTGCATTTCTTCGCCGCCGTAACAACTCAACCACTCTTTGCCCAAGTCGTCGGCCATGATCAAAACGATGTTTGGCCGCGGATCTTTTTTGCGCCAATCCAAATCCACCTCGCTGCGCCACGCTTGCAAATCATTCTTCATTCGCGCCACCAGCTCGGGCTGCTCCACGCTGACGTCCTTCGTTTCGCCGGGATCGATGTGTAAATCAAATAACTGATATTTGCCATCCGCGCGCTGTCCTTGGTTGCTGTACAGCTTCCAGCGATCTTCGATCCAAGCGACCTGCTTTTGCGATTCAAAGCCAAGGCCTATGCCGCGCTGGCTTTGCTTTTGGTCCAAGATGGGCAAAAGGTTGATGCCATCCATTGGTGGCAAGTCAAACTGCGGCTGCGGCTGCGGCTGCGGCTGCGGCTGCGGCTGCGGTTCCGGCTGCGACTCGCCATCGGCCGGTGCCAGCGCCGAGCTTTGCTGTTCATGCAACGCCGCCACAATCGTCGGCACAAAATCCAAGGTGCTGCTTGCCGCTGAGATGGTTTGAGGTTCGGGGAACCGCCGCGGCCATTCCAACAACCCAGGAACGCGCAAGCCGCCTTCCCAGAGCTTGCGTTTGCGCCCGCGGAACTCGCCCGATGACCCTGGTGCTTCACCGGCCTTTCCTTCAGGGCCGTTGTCGCTGCAGAACCAGAGCATGGTGTCCTCGGCCACGCCTAAGCGGCGCAGTTCCTTGCGCAAACGACCGACTTGTTCGTCCACCGCAGTCAACGCCCCAAAATAATTGAGTTCAAACTCGGTGAACTTTTCTCCATTCTGGCGATAGAGATCTTTGTGTTTGTCGCCCGCCAAAACGGGGTAGTGCGGTGCATGAAACCAAATCACGCTGAAAAACGGCTGCTGTTGTTGCACCGTAGACTGCACGAACTGTAGGGCGCGGTCCATGATCAACTCGGAGTCGTCGCCGCTTAAATCTTCTCCGAACGAGCGGCCATCAAAACCCTTGGGCAAAATGCGCTGGCCGCGTTCATTCCAATAAGAAGTTCCATACGGCGTGCCGGGCACCCGATCATCTAATCCCCGCGCCACTGCCGACGGCGTCACCATTGGGT